>CALGOD010000212.1 GCA_937957845.1 uncultured Nocardiopsis sp. | reverse complement strand
ATCGAGCCCGACTTCTCGCTGGTCAAGTTCAAGAAGCTGGTGGGCGGCGGTTCGATGCAGATCGTCAACCAGGCCATCCCCCGTGCCCTCGACACCCTGGACTACCAGGACGAGCAGATCGAGGCGATCGTGGCGTACGTGTCGGAGAACGGCCACATCGTGGACGCGCCCGGCCTGAAGCCCGAGCACTACGAGGTGTTCGACTGCGCGATGGGCCGCCGCTACATCGAGCCCATGGGGCATGTGCGGATGATGGCCGCCGTGCAGCCGTTCCTGTCCGGTGCGATCTCCAAGACGGTGAACGTGCCGGAGGAGGCGGGGGTCGAGGACTTCGAGCACATCTACTTCCAGGGTTGGAAGATGGGGTTGAAGGCGCTCGCGGTCTACCGCGACAACTGCAAGGTGGGCCAGCCGCTCTCCAGCGGGAAGGCGGAGAAGAAGGCCGAACCCGAGGAGCGGGTCGTCGAGGTGGTCCGTCCGGTCCGACGTCGCCTGCCCAAGAAGCGTCCGAGCGAGACCACGTCGTTCTCCGTCGGTGGTGCCGAGGGCTACATCACGGCGGGCTCCTACCCGGACAACGGTCTGGGCGAGGTGTTCATGAAGCTCGGCAAGCAGGGGTCGACCCTGGCCGGGGTGATGGACGCCTTCTCCATCGCGATCTCCATCGCCCTGCAGTACGGGGTGCCGCTGGAGACCTACGTGGAGAAGTTCACGAACATGCGGTTCGAGCCGGCGGGCATGACCGACGACCCCGACATCCGCATGGCCCAGTCGGTGGTGGACTACATCTTCCGTCGTCTGGCCCTGGACTACCTGCCCTACGAGGACCGCGCCGCCCTGGGAGTGTTCTCGGCCTCCGAGCGTGAGGCCCAGGTGGCGGGTGACGACCCGGCCCAGGTCGCGGCTCAGGTGGAGTCCTACGCCCAGTCCGCGGCCACCAGCGAGACTCGGCCGGAGGAGGCCCCGGCCGAACCGGAGACGCCCGCCGTGGCGGAGAGGCCCACCAGCGCCCATTCCACGGTCGAGCTGATGGAGGACAGGGGCTTCGTCGCCGACGCGCCGTTGTGCATGACCTGCGGTACCAAGATGCGTCCGTCGGGCAGCTGCTACGCCTGTGAGGGATGCGGAGCCACCAGCGGCTGCAGCTGACCCCGGGCGTCCTGCCCCGGAGTGTCGTGGGGTGAGGGCCTGCCACCAGGCAGGTTCTCACCCTTTCGGGCGGTGGGAGGGTCTCGGCGGTACCGGGTCGCAGACAGGCCGGACCAGGCTGCCCGGAGAGACACCGATCCCTGGGAACGAGCGCACCGCGCCAGTGGTCGTCGAGACCGTGTGGGAACTGTGGAGAGGGGCACGGCGCCCGGCGCCGTGCCCCTCCCGCGTTCATGGACCTGGGCTTTCCCCGCTGTTCTCCTGGTCACGCTCGGGACACGACCTCTGGGTTTCGGCTGTCTCTCATGTCAAGGTTGATCTGTCCATTACGGCTCGTTTGGTCGTGTGAACGGACCCCGGCAGGAACCGGACCGTGATACACGGCGTCGAAGTCGATAGTTCCCCAGTTCCCCGAACCTCCCGGCAAGGAGTTCATGCCTATGTCGTTCGCGCAGACCGTGCGCAGCGCGGCCGGCGCCGTCGCCCAAGGGGGCGACCCGCGCAAGGCGGTGTCAGACGCACTGCAACAGGCCACCGAAGGCGGTGGGCTCGATCCCAGGGACTTCATCGCCGCCCGTGAACAGGGTGAATCGGTCGGAACCCGGATCGAGCAGAAGAGCACCTCCCTCAACAACGCGGGCGAGGCGATCAACCGCAGCTACTACGAGCGCGGCTCCGGTGGCCCGGTCCACGTCATCTGTCCCATGGTGATCCCTCGGGGTCGTACCTTCGTGACGATGCTCCCGGCCATCGCGCTGGTCGCGCTCGGCCTGTTCGGAGCGATCACGCTGTTGGTCCCGCAGGCCATCGCCGGTGGAAACCCGCTGATCCATCCCTTCTTCGGTCTCCACTACTGGATCATCACGCTCGCGGTGACCGCGTTCATGTGGTGGCGCCAGGGCATGGTGATGGTGCCGGAGGGCTGTGAGGCCATCGTCACCCGCTTCGGCAAGATGGAGAACATCTACCAGCCCGGCCGGGTCACGCTCTTCAACCCATGGAAGCGCGTCTCCTACATCGTCAACACCACCCGTGAATACCCGTTCAACGCACCGATCCGCTCGGCCCCGACCAAGAGCGGCGTGCAGGCCTCCATCGACCTGTTCGTGCAGTTCAGGATCGTCAACGCCACCGACTTCGTCTACACGCTGGGCGGGGTGCACGGTTTCCAGGAGAAGCTCAACAACGCGATCAGCGAGACCACCCGGAGCCTCATCTACGATCAGGAGGCCTCGGCGATCTATGACATGGTCGGCGACAACACCCAGAGCCTGCTGGAGCAGCTCAACCGGCAGTTCAGCGGGATCGTGGAGCTGACCAGCGCCAACATCACCCACGCCGAACCCTCCAGCCAGGAGTACCGGATGGACCTGGCCGCGCCGGAGATGGTGCGCGTGGCCAAGGACGCCTACACCTTCGAGTACGAGCTGCAACTGCGCAAGGAGCAGAACGAGGGTGACCTGAACAAGGAGCTGGCCACCCTCAACGAGACCCTGTCCGCGATCCAGGCCGACATCGCCCAGTACCAGGCGCAGATGGACACCGCCCTGGAGAGGGAGACCAACCGGGCCCGCTCGCTGGCCCGCCAGCGTTTCGTGGAGGCCGAGTCCGAGGCCAACGCCAACGCGGCGCTCCTGCAGGCGCAGGCACTGGACATCCGCGCGGTCAGTGCCGCCGAGGCGCCCGAGATCCTCAACTACCGCTTCCGCCAGAACCTCCTGGACAAGTTGGAGGCCGTCGCCGACTCCCTGCCCCAGGTGCTGCGGATCGGGTCGGGCGACTCCGCGAGCGTGGACTACCTGCGCATCGCCCAGGAGATCATCGGTCAGGCCGACACCGCCCTGTTCTCGCAGGAGGACATGGAGGCCATCCACTCTCGGCTGGGTGAGATCCGTGGTCGTATCTCCGAGCGGGAACAGGAGATCCGCGCACTGGTGGACGACGCCGACGCCCCCGACAAGGAGCGGGGCGACGGTGAGGACCCCGGTGAGGACCTCGTGGAGGAGATCCGCCAGTCCGTGTCCGAGGAGGCCATCGACGGGCGTCTCTCCGACGCCTCCCAGACGGGCCAGGAGACGTACGGACGGCCGGAGCGATACGAGGCCCCGTCGTACGGGGATCGGCCCCTGCCGCCGTGGTCACAGAGCGGCCCCCAGCAACCAGGACAGAACCAGGGAGGTCAGTAGATGAGCCAGCCCGTGAACGTCGGAAGAGGCTCCAGCATCAAGGAGTCCCTCGCCTCCTGGGGCGACCTGGCGAGTCTGCTGCGCGGCGGCGACCAGGGCGCGATCGTCCCCGTCGTCATTCCGCGCGACAACCGGGGCCTGCGGTGGATGGTCCTGGTCTGGTTCGGGCTGTTCGCCCTGACCTCGGCGCTGATGATGGCCCTCAACGGTGCGGTGGGCGAGGCCACCGCGAGCCTCACCTACACCCTCCTCGCCATCCCGACCCTGCTGGTCGGCGTGATCAGTGTCGTGGCGGCCGGCCTGCTGTGGTGGCGCGGATCGATCATCGAGATCGAGGAGGGCACGCACGGCGTCCTCACCAAGTACGGCGCGGTCGTGAAGGCGATCGGCCCCGGACGCCACTACCTGTGGCACCCGTGGTCGAGGGTGGACTTCGTGGTGGACACCCGTACCGAGATCCCCTACACGGCTCCGGTACTGGCCTGCCCCACACGTGAGAACGTGCCGCTGAAGTCGATCGAGTTCTTCCTCAAGTTCCAGATCATCGATCCCATCAGGTTCGTGACGATCATCGGTGCCAGCAACTTCGACCTGGTGCTGTCCAGTGCGGTGCAGGACGCCATCCGCCAGCGCAGCCGTCAGGTCAACACCGAGTCCGCCTACGACCTGCGCGGCTCCAACGTCGAGGACATGCGGCGCCTGCTCAACAACCAGTTGGAGAAGTACGGTGTGCGGATCACCGGCTGCAACATCCCCGACGTGCAGTTGCCCAACCAGTATCAGCAGCACCTGGCCACCCGGGAGCGTGTGGCCAAGGAGCTGGTGGCCTACGAGCAGGAGTGGGAGCTGACCCGCAAGCGTCGTATCGACACCCTGCTGATGGACATCGAGCGGTCCAAGAAGACCCGTGACGCGAAGATCGTCGAGGTCAACGCCTCCCTCAACAAGGCCCGCAAGGACGTGGCACAGATGTTGCAGGAGCAGGAGACCGAGGCCCAGCGGGTGCGTTACGAGATCGAGACGCGGGGTCGGGCCGATCTGGTCGCCGCGGAGAACGAGGCCAAGGCCCAGGAGCGTCTGGCCACCGCCTACAGGGACAACCGCGCGGTGCTGGAGTACGAGCTGGCCCGCCGCCGTCTGGACGTGGGCGCCGCGCTGGCCGAACGCGCTCCGCGCCCCGTGGTGGTGCAGACCGAGGGCGGATCCGGGGACGGCTCGGCCTTGTCGACGCTGCTCACCGCACAGCTGCTTCCGCAGGTGATGAACGGCGGCTCCGCCCGGCCCCGACTGGGCGAGTCGACGGTCGACGCGCAGGACGTGCTGGATTCGGCGCAGGGGGCCGTCGCCGCGGCGGCCGGGCGTCAGCAGCAGATGGCCGAGGAGTACCGTAACCAGCAGGACGCCGCGATGCGACAGCAGTTCGAGCGCGGTGAGGGTTACGGCGGGCAGGGACGCCGCCGTTAGGGAGGATTCCCGTCCTCGTGGTCGAAGACGAAAGCGGGAGGGGACCGGAGCCGCGAACGGCTGTGGTCCCCTCCCGCCTTCAGAGCCGGATCACGGTGGGTTCCGCCTCACAGGGCGTTCCGTAACGCCTCCGGCCGGTTCGTCAGTGGTCCACCCAGACGTACCAATCGCCCGACACGTGCTCGTAGATCTTCGACCCTTGGCCGGGGACGAAGACGCCCTCGGGGATCTCCTCGGTGCTGTAGGCGAGGCCGGAGGGGGCGAAAAGCCCCGAACCCTCGACCGCGTAGTGCGTGATGCCCTCCGACACCGAGATGCTGTGCAGCGAGTACAGCCCGGCCCTTTGACCGTTGAGCGGGATGGTGGTGAGGTCGTCGGTGTCCTGGCGTAGGGCGAGCAGCTCCTCGGCGGAGGCCTGCACCCTCGTCTGTAGTGGGACGTCGGCCACCGCCAGACCGAGCGCCACCGCGGCGATCAACGGCGCGGAGATCCAGCGCAGCCAGTAGCGGCGGATCATCGGACGCGCCACGGCCAGCGCGATCCCCAGACGTAGAGCTCCCATGCCCGCCAACAGCAGGCCGCCCCCCAGACCGATGACGAACGTGGGAAGGTGCCCCGCGGGCACGCTGTCCTCGAAGAGCAACGCCAGGCCGATCACCCCGCACGCGGGAATGTAGAGCCGTCCGGGCGGGCGCGAAGCCCAGCTGATGAGGCGTTGGCCGAGGGTCGGCTTCTCCGCGATCTCGATCAGTTTGGCCATGGACCCGTCAGGGTCCGGGCCGGAAGCTGCGGCGGACATGGTGTTCCCCTCACCGAATCCGTGTCGTGGAGACGCTGACCTGGAGTAGAGGTGGCGAAAGGGGCCACTGGGCCGCGTCACAGTCGAAAAGGCCGTCATGGTACGGCCCGCTCCACAGGATAGAGCAGTGAAGGGGAGTGCTTGGGGCGGTGCGACGAATCGTCGCGGACTTTCCTGTAGGTGTCGGGTGCGGCGCGGTGTCGCGCCCGTTGCCGTACCCCCGTCTCCGGCAACGGTGGGAGGGGGCCCGGGGAGCGTCGTCCGACGTTCACGCACGTCAGCGCGCGCACCGCCGTGACCAGCGACGTTCTCCCTCCGGAGGAGGGGAGGGCCTCATGGGGGAGGACGTGCCGGGAACGCCGGTCACGACCGTGGCGCTGAGCAGGA
>CALGOD010000211.1 GCA_937957845.1 uncultured Nocardiopsis sp. | reverse complement strand
CCAACCAGGCCAACTCCTGGTGGTCGGTGATCCCCCGGCCCGCCCGTTCGGCCCGTACCGCGCCCAGGGCCGCGGTCAGGCCCCGGTCGACGAGGGCTCCCCCCATCCCCTGCTCCAGCAGTTCCCGGGCGCGCGCCTCCGCCCTTTGCGCGGCCGTGTCCATGGCCGCGCGCTCGTCGCCTTCCACGGGGCGAAGGACTGCCCGTACCCGCGCGAGGTCGGACTCGGCCGTAGGGAGGGGCCGGATGGGAGCGATCCCGTTCAGGACCGCTTTGGCCGGGACGGTGGAGCTGTCGACGTTGATCACGGTCCCCGCGACCGGGCAGCAGTCGGGCCTTCGACAGGTGTAGGACCAGTACCGACCGTCGGTGACGCGCAGGGCGTCGATGACGCTCAGGTCGCGCTCGCGGGCGGCGGACAGGATCCGGTCGACGTGGGGGGTGACCTGTTCGGGTGGGCCGTAGGCCACGACCACCACCGCGGTGCAGCCCTCGTCAGCGGCCATGTCGATGGGGACGAGGGTGGGACGGAGCCGATCCCCTGCCGCGTTCAATCGGTCGAGATCACCGCAGAACGCGGAGTGCACTCCCTTGCCTCGTACGGAGAGGACCACGATCCCCGGATCGGGGGGTTCGCCCACGAGGTAGGGCAGGGTGGCGATGACGTCGGTCGGACTGGTGAGGGTGAGGGCGGTGCCCGTGGCGGGGGCGTGCTCCACGGCCGGAGGGCCGGAGGCTCGGGGGGGGGGGACGGCGGGAGCGGGTCCGCTGTCCGGGGTCCTCGCTGCGGAGGAGTCGTCGGGGGTCGAATCGCGGGGGGTGTCGTCGGGGGTGGAGGCGGAGCGATGCGGCTGGTCGAAGTGCATGTACCCACGGTGTGCGATGCGCCGGTCCCGCGCAATGGTCACCGTGGAGCTGTGGAAAACCGGACCGGGTCGTGGGGGCCGCCGTCAGGGGACCTGGTCACTGGGGTTTCTGGGACCGATACGGCCGGGGGGCGCTCCCTCCCGGGCCCCGGGGATCCTTCCTTCCGTACCGGGTCGTCCGGCGGGCAGGCACACACGGTTGCGGCCCGTCTCCTTGGCCCGGTACAGCGCCAGGTCGGCGGCGGTGAGCAGCTCCACCAGGTCGTTGCCGTGCTCGCCGATGACGGCCACCCCCACCGAGACGGTGATGGACACCGGTACCTCGTCCACCGCGATCTCCATGTCGCCCACCTGGGAGCGCAGGCGTTCGGCGGCACGCCAGGCCTCCGTCGTGTCGGAGCCCGGAAGCAGGACCACGAACTCCTCACCGCCGAACCGACCGAGCAGGTCGGACTGGCGCAGCTGCTGGGCGATGGTGGTGGCCACACCCAACAGCACCTGGTCCCCGAACAGGTGCCCGTGGTTGTCGTTGACCCGCTTGAAGTGGTCGATGTCGAGGATCAGCACCGCCGCCGGCCCCCGCTCGGAGCGGGCCCTGGCGATCTCCACCGCCGCCTCCTGCTCCCAAGTGGAGGCGTTGAGCAGTCCCGTCTTGGGGTCCGTCCGCGCCGCCGCCTGCAGCTGGTTGTACAGCAGACTGCGCTGCAGCAGCAGCACCGGGGGGACCGCGATGACCAGCAGGAGGAGCGAGATGTTGGCGAGCACCGCGACGGTGACGCCCACACATAATTCGACGGCGTCCAGCATGAAGGCCTCCCGATCCCACATGGGACGGAAGCTCTCTCCCGGACCGTTGCTCATCCGTGCGGCCAGCACGACGAAGAGGGTGTTGAGGACCGTGAACCCCGAGCAGCACAGCAGCGCCCCGAGCACCCCCGAGACGGTGGTCAGGCTCTCGTGGGCACCGGAGGTCCCGGTCAGTCCCGCCACCAGTCCGTCGCCCCGGACCCCGTGCCAGGTCACCGAGGCGAGGAAGCCCGACAGCGCGACGGCGATCGTGTTGAACACCCGTCGGTGCACCAGTGCCCGACGGGAGCGGAGCTGCATCATCACGAAGACGGGGACCGGAAGCAGCAGGGCGTACACGGGCGGCAGCAGGAGTATGGCGGGAAACCACCAGGCGCCCAGCAGGTCGCGGGACACTCCCGCGGGAAGCCCCAGTCGTCGGATCGCCTCGACACCGCATGCGGCGCACAGTACGAGGGCCGCGAAGGTGACGACGTCCCACCACGTGGGGGTGTACAGGGCGACGGCCATCCCGAACAGGAACAACGTGAGGGCCAAGAGCAGGCCCATGTAGACGATCAGACGGCGAGGTTGTTGCAGGAAGGGCCAACGCACCTGTTCCTCGTCAGGTGGTGGCCCCCCGACCCTCGCCGGCTTCTCCGAGATGCTCACTGCCCCGCCCTCCCTCCTTGCTCGGCCTTCGCCGCCGGGTTCCTCCACCGGTCCGTGGCGGGTTCGGCTCCCGACGGTCCTCGTTTCGACGGCCCGAGTTCGCCCCGCGTTCCCTTACGGTGCCACTCGGTCACGACGATTGGGTACCTGTGACTCCGAAAAGTTGTTCGGCGCGTGGCACCATCGTTACCGGAGTGAGTTTACCTTACGTTGAGTAATAAATTAATTGCTTAATGTACATAACACGTGAGCAACGCCCGCCCGGTCCGAAAGGTCGGTTCTGCGAGGGTTGGCCTCCACAACGTTTTGGTGCATCCTTCCGTAGGGACCTGTGACGGTAGCCACTCAGTGGCACAGGGTGTCGACCGCCTGACCTCCTGACCGTCCGGCGCCCGGCAGCACTCAACCCGAAGGAGCACGACATGTCCATGCCCATCCAGTGGATCTAAACCCGACAGAGCCCGGGGGCGGGCGGCTCTGCGCCGCCCGCCCCCGGGTGGTCGAAGGGGGACCTCCGACGCCGAATCCGCCGTCGTCCCCCACCGCCGGACACCGTCCGCTCATCCCTCCGCTCTGGCGACCTCGTAGGCCACCCGGAAAGCCCGGTATCTGGCCAGTTCCGCTTCCATCGGCTCCACCACCCGCAGACCGGCGATCTCACGGACACGGGCCTGAGCCGTTCTCTCCACGTCCTCACGACGCTGGACCGCCGCGACCTCCACGAGGTTTCCGCAACCCACCCCGGTCAGCCACCCCACCAGCAGGGCCGCGGCCACCACCGCTCCGGAGTAGACGGCGAACATCGGGTCGTCGAAGGCGCGCATCCCGGTGATACCGCCGCCGAGCCAGCTCATCAGGGACACGATCGTCCAGGCCAGCCCCACACCCGCGACCGTGAGCAGCGCGTACTGTGCGGCGCGGGCGACCCGCCACCACGACGGACTCAGATCGGGATCCCCCACCGCTCCGGAGACGGCCTCCCCCAGTTCGGCGGGGAGTTCGGGCACCGCGCCGCGCGCCGCGGCGCGTATCCGGCGGCGCCAAGGCGTCGGCATCCCCTCCGAGACCTCGTCGGCGGCCTCGCCCAGAGCGGTCTCCAGTTCGGCCTCGTGCGCGTCCACCGGACCGCTCACGCCGTTCTCCCCCGCCCGATGCAGGAAGTCGAGCTGGACCGCCGCGAGCGGGTCCTTGCGCAACCGCACCGCCCGACGCGCCACCGGCCAGCCGACCTGGCGCTTGCCCCTCCTGACATCGTTGGTCTCGGTGACGTCGGCGACCGCGGAGACCCCGGCCGCGCCGGCCAGGCCCTCCTGGATACGGGCACGCACCTCGGCGGGGACCGTCGCGGGGACCTCGCCCTCCCCGTAGAACTCACCGAAGGGCTCGACCACCTGGTCCAGGTCGGCGGCCAGTCGGTCCACCAGGGCGCGCCGCTCGGTGACCGTCTCGGCGAGGAACTCGCGCAGCTCGTCGATGCCCTGGCCCGTGACCGTGGAGGTGGTGAGCACCCGCGGGTGGACGCCCGACTCCGACTCCAACAGGCGGCGCAGGTCGGTGAGCAGTTCCTCCAACTCGTCGGGCTCGACCTTGTCGACCTGGTTGAGGACGGCGACCGTGACCGCGCCGTGCCCGGCCATCTGGGCGAGGTAGCGGTGGTGCACCGCGGCGTCGGCGTACTTCTGCGGGTCGAGCACCCACACGAGCAGGTCGACCGAACCGATGAGACGATCCGCCTCGGCGGTGTGCATGCTGCGGACGGAGTCGTGGTCGGGCAGGTCGAGCAGGACCAGACCGGTCAGCTCGGAGTCGCCCGTGTCCAGGACGCTGGTGCGCGAGTGTCGGTAGCGGGTGGGGACGCCGAGCCATCCCAACAGGGCGTCGGCCCCCTCGTGTCCCCAGACGCAGGCGTGCGCCTTGGAGGTGGTGGGCCGGGTGACGCCCGTCTGGGACAACTGCAGGCCGCACAGGGCGTTGAAAAGCGAGGACTTCCCACTGCCGGTGCCTCCGGCCAGGGCGACCACGGTGTGCTCGCCGGACAGACGCAACCGTGCGCCCGCGTGGTCGAGCAGCTGCGCGGCCCGGGCGGTGAGCTCTTCGGGCAGGTCCTCCCGACTCAGCTCGGTGAGGGTCGCCAGCGAATCGAGGCGCTCGATCAGCTCGGCGCTGGTGTTTGTCCGCGTGGGTCGCCAGTCGGCGTGGGTGGTGGGGCGGTAGTCCCCGGCCTCCCCTAGGGCTCTCGCGACCGTGTCCGGGCCCACCGCCCGGAAGGCCCCGGAGACGGCGGAGGGACCCGGAACACGGCGGGGCAACGGTTCGGGTTCCTCCCGCTCCCCGTCCCCGACGGTGCCGGGGTCGGGCTTTCCGGAGTCGGTTCGGAGCGTGTCCGGTGAGGAGGCCCGCCGGCCGTGGGGTCCGCTGTCCGGTGCCGCTCGCCCGGGGCCCGTCCGGTCGCCCCGTCCCTCGTCGGAGGTGGTGTCGGCCGCGGGGCCCTGCGGACGGCCCACGGTCGGGAAGGCGCCGGTGCTGCGCCCGGCGATCCGGGAGTCGTCGGCGGCCTCGGTGAGGCTGCCGACCCATCCGGCGAGACCGTCGGGGTCCTCCTGGTCGGTGCCACCGGCACGACGAAGGCCTTCCCTCTCCGAGGTGGAGGGACGCGCGTGACGTCCGGAGCGCCGCAAGGGCGCAGGGGGGACGCCCCTGACGCCGGGAGCGACGGAACCGCTCCCCCGCGTGTCCCCGTCGCCGGAGGAGGGCGGTGGGGGAGCGGCGGCGCCGGACGGGTCCGGGTAGCCCGCGATGCCGTCGTAAGCGGGTTCCTCGGCGCTCTCCGCGGACACAGTGTGCTCGGGGTGCTCGGGGACCGGCATGGTGTACCCACGCCACGGCCCGCCCTCGGGACGCGTACGGCCACGGGTGTGCTCGTCGTTCCGGACGCCGGACTCCGGCTGCCCGCTTTCACGGTCCACACCGTCGGCGCCGGGGCGCGCACCGGACTCCCCGTGCGCCTGCGCGGGGTTCCACTGAGTCGTCATCGGGTGTGCGGGGCGCACGCCCCCGCTTTCACGCGGGAGGGAAGGCCCCTGCCTCCTTCTGCATGCTGTAGCCGTGGCCGCCCGCCCGCTGCGGCAGGCGCAGATTCTTCCATGAGGTCCTGACCGGGCTGTACCAGGTGTGGCGCGACGCGCCCCATCCCTGAACGTGTCGCCGGGAGGCGTGTCGACACCTCCCCGCGACGTCCCGGCCGCCCCTGCGGTCGGCCTGGAGGGTGTGGCGGTCCCCACGCCGCACCGCGCGGCCGGTGGACACCGTCGTGACGGTGCTCTTCGACCAGGGCGGACACGTGGGCCGCGGTGGGGTGCCGTGGGCGTCCGGGGACGCCCACGGCCGCTGCCGGAGGCGCGGGCGGTCCTCGCGGTTCTGTTCCCGGACCGGGTGGTCCGGGGCGTCCGCGGCGAACGGGCCACCGGTGGCCCCGCCTCGCACGTGTTCCGCGCCGGTGCGGTCCGTGGGTCCCGTCGCGTCTCGGCCCCCGAAGAGATGCCCGCCTTTCACGGCGGGTGCCGTCGACACGGGCTCCGGAACAGACCGCCGGGAGGACACGGCCCGGTGGGCCGTCGGTCCCGTATGGAGCGTAGCCAACGGGTCACCTCCCCTGGACGTCGACTGGTATCGGTAACGG
>CALGOD010000210.1 GCA_937957845.1 uncultured Nocardiopsis sp. | reverse complement strand
CCGTTACGGCCGTCCCTGCCCGGGAACACCACCGATACCCCAGAATCCGCTGGAGACGGGGAGCGTCCCGCTCTCCCGGGACCCGGCCCCGAATCGATGTGGTGGAGCAGGGAGTATGGATCCATGACAAGTGCACCCGACGCCACGACGGTACGCGCGTGGCGGGCGATCGGCGGAGACGCGGACCTGGCCACCGAGGTCTCCTACCAGAGTGCGGGGGAGGTGCTCCCCGCCGTGCTCCCGGTGCGCGAACTGGCGCGCGCGACGGTCGGCGCGTGTTCGCTCGCCGCGGCCGAACTGGGGGCCTCCCGGGACGGAGGGGCCCTTCCCCGGGTGAGAGTGGACGAGGGCGCCGTCGCCACCGCGTTCGTCAGTGAACGGCACCTGGTGGTGAACGGCCGTAGACCGACCCCGTTCGCACCCCTGTCCGGGTTCTGGAGGACCGCCGACGGGTGGGTGCGCACCCACGCGAACTACCCCCACCACCGCGCCCGTCTGCTGACCGCCCTGGGGGTGGACACCGGTGGGGCCCCGGACGACACCGGCGCGTCACTGGTCGAGCCTCTCACCGAGGCACTGGCGGACCTCACCGCGTCGGAGGTGCAGGAGAGGGTCTACGCGGCCGGCGGCCTGGCCGTGGCCGTGGCCCCGGGGCACGACGAGAGGTCCCTCATGTGCGGTCATCCCCTGACCGAGATCGCGGTGGCGGCCGAAGGCGGCGGACGTCGGTTGCCTCCGGCCTCCCTGCCCGCCTCGGGGGTGCGGGTCCTGGACCTGACCCGGGTCATCGCGGGCCCGGTCGCCACCCGCACCCTCGCCCTGCTGGGAGCGGACGTGCTGCGCGTGGACTCGCCCCGGCTCCTGGAGGACACCGACAGTCACATCGACACCGGGTCGGGCAAGCGCTCCACTTTGCTGGACCTGGACTCCTTCGAGGACCGGAACACCTTCCACGGGCTCCTCGACTCGGCCGACGTACTCGTGACCGGGTACCGTCCCGGTTCCCTCGACCGCCTCGGCCTGGCCGCCGGGGACCTGATGGACCGCCACCCCGGTCTGGTCGTCGCGCAGTTGGGCGCCTGGGGATGGTCGGGGCCGTGGGCTCGGCGGAGAGGGTTCGACAGTCTGGTCCAGGCCGCCTGCGGCATCGCCGCGGTCGAGTCGACCCCCGACGGCCGACCGGGGGCGCTGCCCGCCCAGGCCTTGGACCACGGCACCGGTTACCTGATGGCCGCGGGCGTCCTCCGCGCGCTGACCGAACGGCAGAACGACGGACGAGGGCGTCTTCTACGGTTCTCACTGGTGGGAACCGCCGACTGGTTGCTGCACGGCGTCACCGCCGAACCGGCGGGGGAGGGCCTCCACGAGGCCGCCGACCGACTGACCGACACCCCTTCCCCCTACGGCCTGTTGCGTCACGCGCTACCGCCGATCGGCTACGAGGGATCCCCCACGAACTGGGCCGCCCCCTCCACCCGTTGGGGCACCGACCGCCCCGCCTGGGTGGAGGGCTGAGGAACGCCGTACGCGGACGGGCGAAGTGCTCGTCCGAGTACGGCGCCGACGGTACGGAGCCGTGGCGCGGAAGGGGCCGCGACCCGTGGAAACGACCGTCCTAGAAGGCGGGACCGGCGGCCATGGCCTCGTCGATGGTCTCGGCGCGGGCCTGCTCGACCTCCTCGGCGAGCTGCTCCTCGTGGGCCTCGAATTCCTCGACCACGGAGGCGGAGAAGCTGCGCAGGGCGATCTCCTCGGTGAGGACGCCGCCGCGGACCCGGTTGGCGTCACCGATCTGCGCGGTCGGGTTGTTGCCGGAGGTGACCAGGTCGCCGCCGATGATGTTGTTGTCGATGTAGACGCCGCCGCTCACACCGGTGACGCTCAGGTCTCCGTCGACGTAGTTGACGGAGGAGCAGAAGCCCTCCGTCTCACCGGCGCCGACCGCGATGGGACCGGAGCCACCGCTGTAGGTCGCCGCTCCGATGACCTCGCTGTCGCAGAGGATGCCTCCGATGGCCGGGTCGGTGACCGACAGGGCACCGCGTACCACGGAGTCGTAGATGTCGACGTACTCCACGCCGTCGGCCTTGACCGCGCCTCCGACACGTGAGCCGGTGACGTAGACGGAACCGACCTCGGCGTTGATGTTGCGGACGGAGGAGTCGACCACGTAGGCGAAGCCGTCGGTGTTACCGCCCTCGACCGGGACGGTGCGCAGGGCGGCGCCCGCCGAGCTCTCCTCCAGGTAGGTGCCGTAGGAGCCGCGGTTGACCACACGACCGTCGACGCTGCTCTCCTGGGCGTCGAAGTAGCCGTCCTTCTGGACGATCACCTCACCCTGGATCTCGCCGCCGACGATGTGGAGGTTGGCGCCCTTGCGGACCGTGACGTCGCCCTGGACGACCGTACCGTCCAGGAAGCAGCTCTTGCCGGCCGGGACCGCCAGGTCCGTGGGCAGGGTGATCGCGCCACCATGGCCTGAGCAGAGCGTGACGAGGTCGGCGTGGGCGGGGGCGGCCACCATCGTGACACCACCGACGGCCAAAGCGGTCGTGGCGATGGCCGCAACCTTGCTCCGAAACTTCATTCGGGGGGATTCCTTTCGTTGTGACCGTGGGGGTAGACGCTCTGAGGTGTGCGGGAGAGCGCCGTGACACCACAGCGAAAGTACCGACCAGGCTGCGTTTTGGGAATACTTCCTGGATGACGATTCCCTTCTGTCCAGGTTTTGTGAGGGAAAACGGGGCGGGTGCCCACTGGTCGGCGGGTCTCTTTCTCACTCTCGGTACCGGTACGCACGAATGGGGCCCTCCACCGTGGTGGAGGACCCCGACATCACGGCTATCTGATGTGGCCGTCTCCGGTGACCACGTACTTGGTGGAGGTCATCTCGGTGAGGCCCATCGGCCCCCTGGCGTGCAGCTTCTGGGTGGAGATGCCGATCTCGGCGCCGAAGCCGAACTCCCCGCCGTCGGTGAACCTGGTGGAGGCGTTCACCATGACCGCCGCGGAGTCGACCCTGGAGACGAAGTGACGGGAGGCCTCCAGCGAGTCGGTGACGATCGCCTCGGTGTGCTTGGTGGAGTAGGCACGGATGTGCGCGATCGCCTCGTCGATGTCGGGCACCACCCGCACGGAGATGTCCATGGACAGGTACTCGGTGCCCCAGTCCTCCTCGGTGGCCTCGACCACGGTGGCCCCGGTGGAGTGCGCCGCGGCGATCTCCATCACGCGAGGGTCACCGTGCACGGTCACGCCGCTCTCGGCCAGGGACTCCAGCACACGCGGCAGGAAGGCGTCGGACACGGCCTCGTGCACCAGCAGGGTCTCGGCCGCGTTGCACACCGAGCAGCGCTGGGCCTTGGCGTTGGTGGCGATGGACACCGCCTTGTCGAGGTCGGCGTCGGCGTCCACGTAGACGTGGCACAGACCGTCGCCGGTCTCGATGACCGGGACCGTGGCGTCACGGACCACGGCCTGGATGAGGGAGGCTCCCCCGCGCGGGATGAGCACGTCGACCAGGCCACGCGCGCGCATGAGCGCGCTGGAGGACTCGCGTGTGCGTCCGGGCACCATCTGGATGGCGTCCACCGGCACTCCCGTGTTCTCCAGCGCGTCCCGCAGCACGGTGACGATGGCGGTGTTGGAGGCGTAGGCCGAGGAGGAGCCGCGCAGCAGGGCGGCGTTGCCGCTCTTGAGGCACAGCGCGGCGGCGTCCACGGTGACGTTGGGGCGCCCCTCGTAGATGATGCCGATGACACCGAGCGGAACACGGATCTGGCGCAACTCCAGCCCGTTGGCCAGTACGGAACCACGAACGGTCTCCCCCACCGGGTCGGGGAGGTCGACGACGTCACGGACGGCCTCGGCGATGTCCTCGATCCGCTGCGGGGTGAGGGCGAGCCGGTCGATCATGGCGGGGGCGACGCCGTCCTGACGTGCCCGTTCCACGTCCTCGGCGTTGGCCGTGGTGATCTCCTCGGACCGCTTGACCAGGGCCTCGGCGATCGCCAGCAGCGCGGCGTCCTTGACCGCCCGGCTGAGCGGGGCGAGGTCGGCTGCCGCGTCCCTGGCGCGTTCGGCCACCTTGTGGACCTCGCGCTCGATGTCGCTCATGGTGCTCTCTCTTGGGTCGGCTGGCCATCCCGGCGCCCCGCCCTGCGGCGTCGAAGGGTGTCGGGAACTGCGCCAGGGTGAACACCTCCAGCGTATAGCGCCGGGTCAACGGTGGGGCGACCTCGCCCACGGCGAGGACCTGGGCCTCAGCGCCAGCCGTAACGCTCACGCAGGACCGCGGCGATGAGCCAGAACCTCTCCTCGTCCATGACCGCGGCCTCACGGCGGATGTCGTCCTCGTCGAACTCGAAGAGCCGGTCCAACCGCACGTAGGACTCACGTTGTTCACGATCCCAAGGACCCGAACCGACCGGCAGCCAGTCCTGACGCTCCCAGTCGTCGGGGCGCTGGGAGGACAACATCAGCCCGTGCAGGCGGTGTCCCCGCCGACCGATCACCAGCAGCGGGCGGTCCTTGCCCTGTCGGGGATCCTCCTCGTAGGGGACCCAGGTCCACACGATCTCCCCCGCGTCGGCGAGGCCGTCGCGTTCGGGCGCGTAGACGAGGGTGGTGGCGTTGCGGGCAGTGGGGATCTCGCGGACCTCTCCCCGTTGGGGATGGTCGTCGCCTCGGCTCATCGTTCGTTCGCTCACGCAGGCATCCTAGGGGGAGGACGCCCGGCTCAGCGCACCGAGAGCAGGGCCCGCAGCGCGCGGACACAGTGGGCGGTCTCCTCCCCCATCCCGTCCCTCTCCCCCGCCGGCTCGGCCGACCACCGTAGCGCCCTGGCCTCCACGTAGGCGATCCACCCGTGTACGACCGGCCACGCGTCCCCGTCCAAGGTCAGGATCTTCGTGACGCGTTCGGCCATGGCCACGCGCAGGTCCTCCACGCGTCCCCCGTCCAGAGTCACCGACCCACCACCGAAGACCAGTGCCAGGTAGGACTCACGGCGCCGGTCGATCTGCTCGTAGTAGCGGGAGACGAACTGCGCCAGCGCCTCCCTCGGCTCCAGCCCCTCGTCGGGTGCGGTGTTGCGCACCACCCGACGCCCGGCCGCGGACACGACGGCCCCATGGAAGGCGGTCTTGTCGGGGAAGTAATGGAACAGCCGCCCCCGGGAGATCCCGGCCTCTGTGGCGACCTCGTCGACGGACAGGTCCTGGATGGGTCTTTCCACCAGCATCCGCAACCCGATCCCCACCAACTGGCGCCTTCGTTCGTCCTGAGTCATCCGTGTGCGCCGCCGCGCTCCCTCGTTCACTCTATTGAGCGTTGCTCAACAAGGCCGTAGTGTCAATGCCATGGACTTCGCGTTCTCCCCCACGCGGCGCGCGGTGGGAGAAGGCGCGACGAGTACGGCACGAGGGAAGAACACATGAGCAAGGGAACGATCCTGATCACCGGTGCCAGCGCCGGGCTCGGGGCCGAGATGGCGCGCCAGTTCGCCGCGCTCGGCTACGACCTGGGACTGTGCGCCCGGCGCACCGAGAGGCTGGAGGCGCTGCGTGAGGAGATCGTCACCGCCGCCCCCGACCGTCGGGTGGAACTGCGCGCCTTGGACGTCACCGACGACGAGGCGGTGTTCCGTGTGTTCAAGGATCTGGCGGCGACCTTCGGAACCGTGGACAGGGTGATCGTCAACGCCGGGCTCGGCAAGGGCGCCGCCTTGGGCAAGGGTCGGTACGACGCCAACCGCCAGACGGCGATGACCAACTTCGTGGGAGCCCTGGCCCAGTCGGAGGCGGCCATGGAGATCTTCCGGGACCAGGGACACGGCCATCTGGTGATGATCTCGTCGATGTCGGCTCTGCGCGGTATGCGCAAGGCCATGACCGTCTACGCCGCCACCAAGGCCGGTGTCGCCGCCATCGCCGAGGGTCTGCGCGCGGAGCGTGTGCCCGGCCTGGACGTGTCCGTGATCTACCCCGGTTACAT
>CALGOD010000209.1 GCA_937957845.1 uncultured Nocardiopsis sp. | reverse complement strand
CGACCACCGAGATCTACACTCTTTCCCTACACGACGCTCTTCCGATCTGTACTGCCGACGGACGTGTGGGTGATCGAACCCGATCCGTTCGCCGAGGAGACCGACGACGCCGAGGCCGAGGAGGGACCCGGGCGCTCCCTGCTCACCCTCACCACGTGCGCGCCCAAGCTGAACAACACGCACCGCCTGATCGTGTGGGGAGAGCTGGTGGAGACCACCCCCAAGTCGGAGGGGATGCCCGACTCGATCGCGCACATGGCCCCCGTCGCAGACGAGTGATGAGTGAGGAACGCGAATGTACGGTCTGATCTGGCGTATCCTGCCCGGTCCATGGGCCTCCAAGTTCATCATGGCGGTCGGCCTGCTCGCCGGAGCGTGCGCGCTGCTGTGGTTCTTCGCCTTTCCGGCGATCTCCCCCCACATGCCCTTCAACGACGGCGCCGTGGACATCGAGGGTGCCGGCGCGGGCAGTGATGAGGAGGCCGGAGGGCAGGGCGAGACGGAGGAGGCGGGGGCCACCGGGGACGGGGAGGAAGCCGGGCTTCCCGGTGAGGAGGGGGCTCCTGTGGAACAGGCGCCCGAGGGAGAGGGGTAGCCGCCCCGGCCGTGGGCCACAGGGGGAGGGTGCGCCGTGTGCGCGGCGCCACTGGTCCGCTTCCCGGATCGGTGGGGTGTGGGGGCTAACCTCTTGCAGGTGAGTGATGGGGGATGGGCCGAGGCATGACGGTGACGCAGACCACGACGGAGGACCGGCTGAAGGGCCTTCGCGCATGGCAGCGGGAGGCGTTCGAGGAGTATTTCCGCCGCGAACCACGCGACTTCCTCGCGGTGGCGACCCCTGGTGCGGGGAAGACCCCCTTCGCCCTCACCCTGGCCAAGGAGCTCCTCCACCGGCACACGGTGCGCGCGATCACCATCGTGTGCCCCACCGAGCACCTCAAGAAACAGTGGGCCGAGGCCGCCGCCAGGTTCGGCATCGCCATCGACCCGGACTTTCGCAACGGGCAGGGCGCACTGGGGCGCCAGTACGTCGGGGCGGCGGTCACCTATGCCCAGGTGGCCGCCCACCCGATGCTGCACCGGAACCGCACCGAGGCCCGTAGGACCCTCGTCATCTTCGACGAGATCCACCACGCCGGGGACTCCTTGTCCTGGGGTGAGGCCGTACGCGAGGCCTTCGACCCGGCGGGCAGGCGGCTCAGCCTGACCGGCACCCCCTTTCGTTCCGACATCAACCCGATCCCGTTCGTGGACTACGTCCAGGACACCTCGGGGGTGCGCCGCTGCTCGTGGGATTACAGCTACGGCTACGGGCCCGCGCTGAACGACGGGGTCGTGCGTCCGGTCATCTTCATGGCCTACTCGGGCGAGATGCGCTGGCGCACCCGCGCGGGCGACGAGTTGGCCGCGCGGCTGGGCGAGCCCCTCACCCAGGACGCGCTGTCCCAGGCCTGGCGCGCGGCACTGGACCCCAAGGGGGACTGGATCAAGCGGGTGCTCCAAGCCGCGGACCGTCGCCTGACGGAGGTCCGCAAGACCCACCCGGACGCGGGTGCGCTGGTCATCGCCAGCGATCACGAGAACGCCCGCGCCTACTCGCGCATCCTGCGGCAGATCACCGGCAAGGGCGCCACCGTGGTGCTGTCGGACGACCCGACCGCCTCCAGGAAGATCTCCCGGTTCGCCGCGAGCGACGACCGCTGGATGGTCGCGGTGCGGATGGTCTCCGAGGGGGTGGACGTGCCTCGGCTGATGGTCGGTGTCTACGCCACCTCCACCAGTACCGCGTTGTTCTTCGCCCAGGCCATCGGCCGCTTCGTCCGCGTGCGTCAGCGCGGTGAGGTCGCCTCGGTGTTCCTGCCCTCGGTACCGACCCTGTTGGAGTACGCGGGGGAGATGGAGCGTGAGCGCGACCACGTGCTGGACAGGGCCCCCACCGAGGGGGACGAGTATCCGGAGGAGGACCTCCTCAAGGAGGCCAACCGGAAGAGGGACACCCCCGACGCCGGGGAGGAACTGCCCTTCGAGACCATGGAATCGGCCGCGGAGTTAGACCGGGCCCTCTACGACGGCGCCGAGTGCGGTGGAACGCCGGGATCGACCGAAGAGGAGGACTTCCTGGGACTGCCCGGGCTGCTCGACCCCCAGCAGGTCTCCCAGCTCCTGCGCAAGCGCAAGGCCGAGATCAAGGCCAATGAGCTCAAGGCCAAGAAGAAGGACGAGCCCGCCGCCGAGGACGAGGGTCCGACCCACGAGGTCCTGGCGGATCTGCGCCGTGAGCTCAGGGGTCTGGGGGGCGCCTGGCACCACCGCACGGGCAAGCCCCACGGGGTGATCCACAACGAGCTTCGGCGTGCCTGCGGTGGACCCCCGGTCGCGCAGGCGACTCCGGAGCAGATCCGTGAGCGGATCGCCAAGATTCGCGCCTGGGCAGTGGGCGGACGTTAGCCGCCTCATCATCCCAAATCGGGCAAATACTTCGTAAGTCCATGCATGTGCCATAAGCACTATGTGTTTGC
>CALGOD010000208.1 GCA_937957845.1 uncultured Nocardiopsis sp. | reverse complement strand
CCTTATGACCGGCCATCTCGCTGCCCTGGTCCCAGGTCAACGAACCGCGCAGATGCTCGGGCAGAGTCTGCACCAGAGCGCTCAGGACCCCTCCGACCGCCTCGGCGGTGTGCTCCGCGGACAGATGCCCCAACATCACGTACCGGGTGGAACGCTCGACCAAAGTGATGATCGCGGACTTGTTCTGCGCCCCCACAAGGAGATCGCCCTCCCAATGCCCGGGAACGGCACGGTCCTCGACCTCGGCGGGGCGCTCGCTGATCATCACCATCTCATCGACGAACCGGCTCTGCCTGCGCTCAGCGGATCGGTGCGGCCTGCGTCGCACCCTGCCGGTACGCAAAGCAGCGGCGACCTCGCGTTTGAGCCCGCCACGGGCCTGGACGTAGAGCGCCTGGTAGATCGTTTCGTGGCTCACACGCATGTCCTGATCATCGGGGTGCTCCTGGCCGAGCCGTTTGCTGATCTGCTCCGGAGACCATTGTTCCCGCAGCCCCTGGGCGACGTAGTCCCGCAAGGGGCCGGGGGTGGCCAGTTTGGCGGGTTTGGGACGTGCCCGCCGGGCGACCACCCGGCGTTGGGCCGCATAGGCACCGTAGGAGCCGTCCGCGTTGCGGTGGTGGTCGAGTTCACGCTTGATCGTGGACGCGGGTCGTCCCAGGGCACGACCGATCGCTCGCAGGCTCCATCCTGCCCGGTCCAGGTCCGCGATCCTCTCCCGCTCCTGCAGGGTCAAAAAGCGCGGGTGTACCTGGCGTTCGAGTGTGGCCATCACCGGTTCGGGACTGGTCATGGACTCCATGGTGGTCTGTTGGGTGGAGTAGTTCACCCGGCGCCCGTCGGGATAGAACCTGGAGTTCCGGGACTTCTTGATCCCGTGGTCCCAGTCCCGGGCGGTGCGCTCGTTGATCCCGACCCGCCGGGCGGCCTCACGGCGAGGCACAGCGCGTTTGCGCAGGTGTTCGTACTCACTTCGTGCCGGGTGTGGTCGCCGCTGGCGTTGGGAGCGAAGTCCGGCCTTGCGTGCCCAGCCGAACGCGGTGTTGGGGTTGATACCGAGCGACCGGGCGGCCTCGGTGACGTTGCCGGACTCGGCCATCAGCTCCAGGAACCGTTCCCGCAGCCGAGCCAGTTCCTGCTTGGAAAGCGACACGGTGGCCGCAACCTCCCCAAAGTCAGGGTGTTGCGACCACCGTTAGAACCCAAGGTTCCAGGACCGGGGCCCACGAGTCCTGATCGGCCCGGGAACTCAGCCGACCGGGACGACGATCGGGTCTTCCAGGCCGAAACTCGGGTCGTAGCGCAGCTCGGTGACCGAGACCTCGCCCACCACGGCGATCTGACCGGAGGTGCTGTCTCCGGGGGCGAGCTCACCGGAGGCGAAGGGGGTGATGTCGGCGAAGATCGCCTCTGCCCAGTCGTTGCGCTCGGTCCCATCGGAGAGCACCGTCGTGAAGTAGATCGGGTTGACGTCGAGGGGCTCGTCT
>CALGOD010000207.1 GCA_937957845.1 uncultured Nocardiopsis sp. | reverse complement strand
CCTCCCACGGCCCTATGCTGCAACCCATGCCAACACACGAGCGGGAGATCACCGCGCCCGTCGACCTGTGCACACCCCAGGGCCGACTCAACCCCGAGGCCGTGGGCTGGTCTCGCACCCCACTGCACCACTGCGCGATGCCCGGCTGGGGACGACGCAAGAAGTGGGAGTACTGGTGCATCACCACCCCCACCCACCTGATCGCCCTCACCATCGCCGACATCGACTACCTCGGACTGACCAGCGTCTACCTGCTGGAATACGGACAACAGGAGATCACTCGCACCGCCCTGCGCCCACTCGCCCACGGCGTCCGCCTACCCGACAGCCTCGCCACCGGACCCAGCGTCGCACTCGGCCCCATCCGCGCCCTCATCCACGACACCGACGACGCCACCCGACTCCGCTTCTCCTGCCCCACCCCCCAAGGGCGGCTCTTCGCCGATCTGACCGTCGATCTTCCCCCAGGCCACCAGAGCATGAGCGTGGTCATTCCCTGGAGCGCCGACCGCTTCCAATACACCTCCAAGCACACAGCCCGACCCGCGCGGGGCACAGTACGCCTCGGGAACAGGACCCTGGACTTCACCGACGCCTGGGGGGTACTGGACCACGGCCGCGGCAAGTGGCCCTACGACACCCGGTGGAACTGGGGAGCGGCCTCGGGCCGCACCGACGGCCACACCGTCGGATTGCAGTTCGGCGGCCAGTGGACCAAGGGCACCGGCCTGACCGAGAACGCCGTGTGCGTGGACGGGCACCTGACCAAGATCGGTGAGGAACTGCACTGGGACTACGACCCCGACGACCCCCACAGGCCCTGGCGGATACGCACCCCCGACTCCGACCGGGTCGACGTGGTGTTCACCCCCTTCCACGAACGCGTCGACCGCACCGACGCCGCGGTGATCGTCAACGACACCCACCAGCTCTTCGGCCACTACACCGGCACGATCCGCCCCGACCAGGGCGATCCCCTCGACGTGGACGGCCTGCTCGGCTTCGCCGAACACGTCCACATGCGCTGGTGACACCCTCCGGCCCGGCACGTACCGCACACCGGTGTGCCGGGCCCGCCCGCCGCGGACTCACCTCGGCGAGCGTCGATCCCTGGGGCGGGCACGCAGGTGCACACGTTCACCCTGGGCGCCGAACAGGCTGAGGAACTCCACCGTCTCCGGGCCGGCCGCACCGAACCAGTGCGGCACACGGGTGTCGAACTCGGCCGCCTCCCCGGGCACCAACACCACATCCTGCTCCCCCAGGACCATCCGCAACCGCCCGTTGAGGACGTAGAGCCACTCATAACCCTCATGGGTCTGCGGATCGGGCCGCGCCGGGGTCGCACTCGCCGGGATCACCAGCTTGTAGGCCTGGATCCCCCCGGCCCTGCGGGTCAGGGGCACCACCGTCATGCCGCCGCGGGTGATCGGACGCAGGTGCACACGCGGATCCCCGGTGACGGGGGCGTCCACCAGCTCGTCCAGACTCACCCCGTGCGCCCTGGCCAGACGGAGCAGCAACTCCAACGTCGGCCGACGCGCACCCGACTCCAACCGGGACAGGGTGCTCACCGAGATACCGGTCGCCTCCGCCAACGCGGCCAACGGGCTCCCCCGCTGTCGACGCACCGCCCGCCACCTGTGCCCCACCGCCTCCAGTGTCCGCTCAAGATCACCTTCCATCCCCCCACTTTGCCATAACGGCAAAAAACTTTGCGTCCTTGGCTGGGTGGGTCGCACAGTGGACGTGAGGTG
Organism: uncultured Nocardiopsis sp.; assembly: GCA_937957845.1. Classification (GTDB taxonomy): domain Bacteria; phylum Actinomycetota; class Actinomycetes; order Streptosporangiales; family Streptosporangiaceae; genus Nocardiopsis. Next base: position 1,365 of record CALGOD010000207.1, on the reverse strand, counting down.
ATCGTGATGACGGATCGACTGGACAACGACTACGACGTGGTGGTCATCGGCGGCGGCGCGGCAGGACTGAACGGGGCACTGATGCTGGCCCGGGCACGGCGCACGGTAGCGGTCATCGACGACGGCCGACCGCGCAACGCCCCCGCCACGGGCGTCCACGGGCTCCTGGCCCGCGAGGGCACGCCGCCCGCCGAACTGCTCCGCCGCGGCCAGGACGAGGCACGCGGCTACGGTGCCCACCTGGTCACCGGCCAGGTCAAGGCCGCCTTCCGCGACGGGGACGGATTCACCGTGGAACTGGCCGACGACCGCACCACCCGCGCACGCCGTCTACTGGTGACCACCGGACTGGTGGACGAACTGCCCGACGTCCCCGGACTGCGACGGCAGTGGGGACACGGCGTGGTGCACTGCCCCTACTGCCACGGCTGGGAGGTTCAAGACCAGGCCATCGGCGTGCTGGCCAGTTCACCGATGTCGGTGCACCAGGCACTGCTGTTCCGCCAGTGGAGCGCCGACATCACCTTCTTCACCCACACCATGGCACCGCCGACCCCGGAGGAGGCCGAACAACTGACCGCCCGCGGCATCACCATGGTCGACGGCGAGGTGGCCGCACTGGAGACCACCGACGGCCACATCAGGGGGGTACGCCTGCACAACGGCACCGTGGTCCCCCGCCAGATCATCGCGGTGGCCACGCACATGGTGGCACGCGCCGCCTTCCTGGCCCCGCTGGGCCTGCACACCACCCGGCACCCCTCGGGCATGGGCGAGTACATCGCCTGCGACGCCACCGGACGCAGCGACGTTCCCGGTGTGTGGGTCGCCGGCAACGTCACCGACATGTCCGCCCAGGTCGGCGCCGCCGCGGCCGCGGGTGCGGCAGCGGCGGCCCAGATCAACGCCGACCTGATCGACACCGAAACCGACTTGGCCGTCGCCGCCCACCGCGACGCACTGGCCACCGCCTCTTCGGCGGACCGGTGACACACCCTCGACAGGACAAGGAGAACCACGGTGTCCCACACCTTCGACGCCCCCTTCTGGGAAGAGCACTACCACGGCCCCTCCTCCCACCCGCACCCTCCACACCCGCACCTGGTGGACACGGCCCGACACCTGGCACCGGGAAGAGCGCTGGACGCCGGATGCGGAGAGGGGGCCAACGCCCTGTGGCTGGCCTCCCACGGCTGGCGGGTCACGGCGGTGGACATCGCCTCATCCGCCCTGGAGCGCGCCCGCGAGCACGCCGACGCCCTGCCTCCCGCGCCCACCGGCCACGTGGAATGGGTCCAGGCCGACCTGACCGCGTCACCACCGGCCAAAGAGCACTTCGACCTGGTCTACTCCCACTACGTGCAC
>CALGOD010000206.1 GCA_937957845.1 uncultured Nocardiopsis sp. | reverse complement strand
GATGGTGTGGGCCACCCGTTGGGGCGCCGACACCGTCATGGACCTGTCCACCGGCAAGCGCATCCACGAGACCCGTGAGCGTGTCCTGCGCAACTCGCCCGTCCCGGTGGGCACCGTGCCCGTCTACCAGGCACTGGAGAAGGTCGGCGGAGACCCGGCCGAGCTGAGCTGGGAGATCTACCGCGACACCGTGATCGAGCAGTGTGAGCAGGGCGTGGACTACATGACCGTGCACGCGGGCGTGCTGCTGCGTTACGTTCCGCTCACCGCCCGCCGGGTCACCGGCATCGTCTCGCGCGGTGGCTCCATCATGGCGGCGTGGTGCCTGGCCCACCACAGGGAGAGCTTCCTGTACACCCACTTCGAGGAGCTCTGCGAGATCTTCCGGGAGTACGACGTCACCTTCTCCCTCGGCGACGGACTGCGCCCGGGGTCGATCGCCGACGCCAACGACGAGGCCCAGTTCGCGGAGCTGCGCACCCTCGGCGAGCTCACCCACATCGCCCGCGCGCACGACGTGCAGGTGATGGTCGAGGGTCCCGGACACGTGCCCATGCACAAGATCGAGGAGAACGTACGTCTGGAGGAGGAGCTGTGCGGGGAGGCGCCGTTCTACACGCTCGGTCCCCTGGCCACCGACATCGCTCCCGGCTACGACCACATCACCTCCGCGATCGGCGCCGCCCAGATCGGATGGCACGGTACGGCGATGCTGTGCTACGTCACGCCCAAGGAGCACCTGGGTCTGCCCGACCGGGACGATGTCAAGACGGGCGTGATCACCTACAAGCTAGCCGCACACGCGGCCGACCTGGCCAAGGGCCACCCCAAGGCGCAGGAACGGGATGACGAGCTGTCCAAGGCACGGTTCGAGTTCCGTTGGAAGGACCAGTTCCACCTGGCTCTGGACCCCGGGACCGCGCAGTCCTTCCACGACGAGACCCTGCCCGCCGAACCGGCGAAGACCGCGCACTTCTGCTCCATGTGCGGACCGAAGTTCTGTTCCATGAAGATCACCCAGGACGTGCGCAGGTACGCGGAGGAGAACGGCCTGGAGACGGTCGCCGCCATCGAGAGGGGCATGGCCGGCAAGTCCGCGGAGTTCACCAGGCGCGGAGGCCGCATCCACCTCCCCCTGGCCGAGTAGCCACTGCTCGCGGGCGGAGCCGGTGCGACCGCCGTGGGCGGGTCGCACCGGCTCCGCCCGTCACGTCAGCCGGGCTTCCTCGCACTCGCCACCAGGTGCACCCCGACGTAGTCGTCGGACTCCGTGGCCCGCAGTTCCATCTCCACCAGGTGGCCCATGGACCTGGGGTCGCGTGCCAGCATCATCTCCACCGTGGAGGCGGACAGCACCGTGCGCGGTTTGACCCATTCCAGTTCCAGACCGGCGTCGGTGACCGTCTCGGCCAGTTGCTCCGCGGTGAAGCAGCGGGTGATGGACCCGTCCGGCCAGGGAACGAGGAGCACGTCCGCCCTGGGGGCGTGACTCAGTTCGGGCCACCGGTCCTGTTCGGCCAGCATCGCCATGCCCAACACCACCGAGTCCACGCACAGCAGTGTCCTTCCTCCCGGGCGTAGGACCCGGGCGACCTCGGCCAGGGCCGCCTCGGTCGCCAGGTGGCGGGACAGCACCCTGTTGTCGGCGATGACCCCGTCGAAGGCCTCGGAGGCGAAGTTGCGCAGGAACGCGGAGTCGCCCACCACTTGGCGCAACCGTCCACGACGTGGGGGGGAGGAGACCGGCGAACGACTGTTCACCAGGGTCAGCGGGCTGCGTACCGCCATGTCCGGGGAGGGGAGCAGGGTGACCACGTCGTGTCCCGCGGCCACCGAACGTTGGGTGCTCTGGAAGTCGGGGCCGGACACGTCGAGGAGACGGGAGGCGGTGTCGGGAAGCCAACGGGCGATCTGAGCCTCTGCGACCGCCCAGTAGAACCGCCAGTAGTCCGACAGCCGGTCGGGGGTGGCGAACTGGGCTGCCGTCGACCGGGGGCGGTCGGAGGCCGGAGTCGAGGACGGTCGCACGTGCACTCCTCTCCCATCCTTGCCATTGGTCTTACCCGCACTCTGCCATGCCTTACCTCCGATGACGCGGTCAAACGGCTGAGTACCACGCATGTGGGGACCGAAGCCCACGCATGGGGGACCTTCGTCCCGCGGAGTTCGGAATCAGGCCGCGAGGAATGTTGTTATCCACCACATCGCGTCCGGCGCAGAGGACCGGACGCGTGATGGACGGTTATGCGGGGAGGGTCACAAGACCATGCCGACTGCCGGGGCGTGCCTTGAGCGCGAGGAAGCGGTGTCGGTGCCGGCAGGCGTCGATGCGTGGGTCCGGGCCATGGGGCCGTATCGTTGGG
>CALGOD010000205.1 GCA_937957845.1 uncultured Nocardiopsis sp. | reverse complement strand
ACGGCGCCGAACTGGCCTCGGAGATCGACCGTCTCACCGGACGTGCCTGGGACGAGGAGCTGGAGCCCTTCCGCTACGCCGGTGACGGTGCACCGGTGCGCTGGCTCCACGCGGTGGGCTGACCCGGGTCAGGGCGGCTCCCCCTCGCTGGGCCAGATGGCGGAGGCGAGCAGGACCGCGGCCCAGATCCCCAGGGGGACGAGCGGCCAGTACGGCACGAGTTCGCCTCCCAGCAGGCTGACCAGCCCCCACACACTGGTGAGGGCCGCCGCGATGGCCGACCACCAACGCCACTCGTCGCCCCACTCACGCCAAGGGACGGACACCACCGAGACGTCACCGGGTTCGTCGGTTCCCCGATCACGCCGAGGCCAGGGATCCCGCCCGACCGGACGCTCACCCCAGGCGGGGCCGAAGGTGGGAAGCAACACCTCGGGAGAGGGCAGATCCCGGGTCAGCGCACGCAGGTCGCCCAACAACACCGCCCCCAGCGCCAGACCGACCCGGTGGTCGTACTCCTCATGGTCCAGGCGGCCCTCGACGAACGCGGTGGTGAGGCGATCCACCGTCAGGTCCCGTTCGGCGTCCGAGGCGCGCATCCGGTTCAGCGGCAGGCGCTCGTCCTCCACTTCCCACCCCCAAACGCGAGTTGGTGACCACACGATACGCGTCGCGCCCGGCGCGCAAAAGGGATACACGGAAAGCCGCTCACCGCAGCCGTCGGAAGGGTCGCGGAGTCGTCTGCCGGCCGCTTCCCAGGGCATGTGGGGCGGGCGCGTGGAGTCAGCCGGCCAGCCATCGGGCGACGGTCCCGCAGGCGGCCGGATCCGCGCCGCCGACCAACCCCGTGTGCTCGTAGGAGCCCCGATAACGGAACGGGTTTCCGTCCAGGCGGGTGACCAGTCCGCCCACCTCCCGCAGAACGAGCGAGGGCGCGGCCACGTCCCAGTCGCGGACCGGCACGTCCTTGACGAACAGATGCGCCGAGCCGTCCGCGACAAGGCACAGTTTGAGGGAGATGCTCCCGCTCTCCAGGTACTTCTCGTAGCCGAAGTGCTCGTGGACCCGCAGGGCGATCCCCCTCGGCTCGGGGGTGTTGTCGGTGAGCACGCCATGCCCGGGCGGAGCGGCTCCGAGCGGAGGCAACGGGTGCCCGTCACGGTGCGCGCCCCGGCCGCGTACGGCCGTGTAAAGGGTCGAGGTCTCGGGCGCGAACACCGCGGCGATCTCAGGGCGGCCGTCGACCATCAGCGCCGCCTGTGTGACGTACCCGGGGAACCCGTGGACATAGCTCGCGGTTCCGTCGATGGGGTCGATCAACCAGTACCGGGGCGGCCGGTGGCCGCGCAGCGACGCGGCGTCCTCCTCGCTGACCACCGGGAGCCGTCCGTCGATCGAGGCCAGGCGTTCCGACAGGGCCCGGTGCGCCATGACATCGGCCCGCGCCTTGAACTGCTCCCCCTCCCACACACCGCTACGGGCCGAGGCGTCGGAGCGCCACCGGCGGAGCAGACCGCCGACCTCCACCACCACCGAGGCGAGGGCCTCGGAGAGACGGAGCGTGGCCGACACAGGGCCGGTCACCACGCACGCGCCGGCACGACGGGGGGCTGACCGCCCGCGGGCAGCTGACGGGTCAACCCCGCAGTTCCCAGAGGGGTCGGTGAGATGCCGTGCGAGGTGAACTCGGACTCGTCGAGGAAGTCATCGGTCCACCGCCGCACCATCGCCACGCCCTCACGCCAGTCGTCGGTCAGGCGGGGACCGTCCCCGACGGCCTGCCTCAGCAGGCCGGCGATCTCGTCGACCCCGGCGGCCACCGTCAAGGAGGCGGTGGAGGAGAACCTCGAGATCGGAAGAGCGTCGTGTAGGGAAAGAGTGTAGATCTCGGTGGTC
>CALGOD010000204.1 GCA_937957845.1 uncultured Nocardiopsis sp. | reverse complement strand
GGGCGACCGAGAGCAGGTCGTCCCAGGAGTCCGCGGGAGTGGGGGACGCGGGGGTGTGCGCACCGGTCACAGGGCGACCGCCTTTCCGTTGGGGTCCCATACGGCGATGGGGGTGAGGCCCTCGTTCGGCGACCACTCCGCGACGACGGTGGCGGGGTGCCCACCGGTGACCGCGAGGAGCCGCCAGGGCTCGGAGGTGGTCAGAGGCAGCGCGGAGCCGTCGGGGTCGATGAGCCACCACCGGTCGTCCTCACGGCCGGGTACGGCACGGTCGAGCACGACCGGCCAGGCCTCGGCCCAGGGGTCCTCCGCGAGGGCGGCGGCGAAGGCGTCGAGCGCCTCGGCGGCCGTTCCCCCCGCCGGTGGGGAGGCCGGAGTGGTCCGGCCCTGGTCGACGGCGACGGCGCGGTGTCCGTCGGGGTGGAAGGCGAACTCGGCGGTCACGTCGGTACCGACGCGGAAGGGGGTGGCGGGGGCCTGCCCGGAGCGGGCGTAGCTCAGGAACAGGGCGGTGCGTCCGGTCTCGGTGCCGCGCAGCCACAGACGGCGGGCGCGCATGTCCGCCTCGGGGGCGGCGGTGTCGCGCAGACCCAGGACCCGCCAGGTGTCCTGGACGCGTTCGCCTCGGGCCAGGACGTCCTCGACCCTGGTGGCGATGCCGACGCGGGCGCGTACGGCGCCGCGGACCCTTTCGTCCAGTGCCTCGCCCGCGCGGTGGCCACGGGCCAGCAGGTGGAGGAGGGCGAATCGTTCGAGCAGGTGCTCGGGCCAGTCGTCGGCGCGGACCAGACCGGGCAACCCCTCCACGAGGGACGCCGCCCCGGCCGCCTTGGCGTCCACCAGGCGCTTGGCCATGCGGTTCCAGTGGTCGTAGCCGTGCTTGGGGGCCTCGGCCAGTCCCGCGTCGATCTGGTCGCGCAGCCAGAGTCGGAGTTCCTCCATCCCCGCCGTCACCGACTCCTCCCTCTTCCGGAGGGTGGCGGCGGCCTTCTTCGGGTCGGTGGGCGCGGCGGAGGCACCGCTTCGTGCGCGCTCCTGTCGGGCGACCCGGTCGGAGAGCCATGTGGAGACCCAGTCGGGCCTCTCCTCACGGAGGTCGACCTGTTCCTGTGCCCACAGGGCGAGCAGGCCCAGGACGTGTTTGCACGGGATCTTGCGGCTGGGGCAGCTGCACTTGTACGCGGGGCCTCCGGCGCCGTCCAGGTGCACGGCGGCCAGGTAGGGCTTGGATCCGCTGCCCTTGCACTCGCCCCACAGGGCGGAGGTGCCGCCCGCGGGGGCGGCGACCACTCCGCGCTCGGGCCAGGAGCCGTCCTTGGCCACCTTGAGGGCGGCCTTGCGGGAGGCGGCATCCGGAGCCAGAGCCCATACGTCGTCGGTACTCCATCGATCGCTCACACGGGAGAAGCTAGGGGGCGGGTGTGACAGAACGGGGAAAAGGGTCGCCCCTCCGGAGGCCCCTCTCGGGCGTCCCGGCGAACTCCCCGCAGGGCCACTCGAATGTCGTCCCCCCATGGCATACTCGACTCGCGCAGCGGCGTCGGTGGAGCAACGAAGCCCCTGTACACGCACGTTCGCACTCGCATGTCACATCTCTTCTCTTTTCTCTTTCCGGACTGTTTCACCTCGTCCGAAGAACCCGACGAAAGGCATTTCCTCCGAGCCATGGAAAGAGGAAACTCAAAGCTCTGACAATGCCACGACCGGGGCTTTTTCCCTGTGTCCTCGCCGGGTTCCCTGTTCCGTTCCCGGACCGGAGAACGCCTCCCTTCCCGCCGCGCCGGTACGACATCCCCGAAGGGAGGGAAGCGGCTCCCGCCACCGCCGGGCACACCTGGTGTCCGGCGCCGGTCCGCACGCCTGGCCGGCCCGCGAGCCGGCCAGGATGGTCGTCTCGATCGCCGTCATCAGGGGCCGCATGAGCGACCGAGCGCAATCCGGTCCGGGGCCGCCCACAGGACCTCGGAAAGGGTGTTCAGCGGGGCCTGCCCATCGTGCGCACCATTCCCGACAGCTCCTGTTCGAAGAAGTCGAAGAACCCCTCGGGGTCGGGGCCGGCGTTGACCAGGCACAGGTGGTCGAACCCCGCGGTGGCGAAGTCGCGCACCACCTGCATGTGCTTGTCCGGGTCCGGGCCGCACGCGAACACGTCGCGCATCGCGTCTCTGCTGATCAGCGCGGTGGCGGCCTCGAAGTTGATCGG
>CALGOD010000203.1 GCA_937957845.1 uncultured Nocardiopsis sp. | reverse complement strand
TCGATGATCCTGGGTGACCGACTACTCACGAGTAGGAGCGACCTTGATCGACCCTCCCCCCAACCCGGTCGGCCCCCCGCGGATGGGTCGGGGCGCCTTCCTTCGCGCCTCGGCCGGCGCCCTCCTCGGTTCAGGCCTGCTGCTCGGCGCGGCCTCTCCCGCCAGGGCCCAGGGCCCCCACCCCCGACAGGCGACCCAGGTCACCAAGATCGCCGACCTCACCGGCCCCGGCTCGACCACACGCTTCCGGATGGAGGCCACCGACCTCGGCATCCCGGTCCGTACCCCCGACGGGCGGATGCTCTTCGTCTTCGGTGACAGTTTCGAGCACGCCTGGGTCGGCGGCGGGTGGTGGCGCTCCCCCACCGCCCTGTACTCCACCACCACCGACCTGAACGCCGGAGTGGAGTGGTCGGGCGCGGTGGGAGGGGAGGCCGCCCACCAACTGTGGCACTACGACCATGACAACCCGGTGTTCACCACCGTCCTGCCCTCCGACGTGATCACCATCGGCGGCACCATGTACCTGCACGCGATGGTCAACAACGGTCTGGGCAACGTGGTCTGGACCGAGATCTGGCGGTCCGACGACTCCGGCGCCACCTGGGTCCATACCGGCGCGCACTTCGACTCCGGCCTGCACGGCGGCCTGTTCCAACTGCTCAGCTGGGGCGAGGGCAACGACGGCTACGTCTACGTCTACTCCACCTCCTTCACCCGCAGCCGACCGATCATCCTGCATCGGGTGCCTTCCGCCGCCATCGCCGACCCCGCCGCCTACGAACCGTGGGGGTACCGCGACGGCGCCTGGGGCTGGGGCAACCCGCCCACACCGATCCTGGAGGGCGCCTTCGGTGAGCTGTGCCTACGCCCGCTGGGCGGCAAGTGGGTCCTGACCTGGTTCAACGCCGGGGACTACCGCATCGACGGCATCATCATGGACACCCCCACCTCGAACCTGTACACGGCCCACCGCCGCACCCTCATCCGGGGCGGGGCGTGGGGTCACGAGGACGACTCCCACGTGGCCCAGCTCTACGGCGGATACATCATCCCCGGATCCACGCTGGACGAGCTGCACCTGACCGTCAGCCAGTGGAACACCGAGCAGGGCTGGCCCTACCGGGTCATGCAGCACCGCGTCCGCGGGTTCGGCCTCTGAGCGCGACCGCCGCGCCGCAGCGGGCCGTGGACACCTGAGCACGTGTCCGGCTCAGGCCCCTCGGGCGGCGAGCACCTCCGCCATGGGTGCCATGCGCACCCCCTCCGCCTCGAACGCCCGGATGATCTCCTCGGCTATCTCGGGGGCGTTGGGGCGGTCCCCGTGGACGCAGATCGTGTCGGCGTCCACGGCGATCCGACCACCGTCGGTCGAGACCACCTCGCCACGGAGGACGCCCAGGGCCTTCTCGGCGCACGCCCGGGGGTCCTTGGGCCGCGGATCGGGTTCGATGACGATGGTGCCGTCGTCGTTGTACTCCAGGTCGGCGAACGCCTCACGGGCCACCCGCGCACCCCGTGCCGCGGCACGGTCCGCGGTGGGGCCCGCCAACAGCACCGTGATCATCCCCAGGCCCGTGACGGCGTCGGCGATGGTGTCGGCGATCTCCGGTTCGCGCAGGGTCAGACCGTACAGCGCGCCATGGGGTTTGACGTGCTGAACCTCCACCCCCGCGCCCTCGGCGAACGCCCGCAGCGCCCCGTACTGGTACACGCACGCGTCGGCGGCCTCCTGGGGTGAGATCCTCATCGACCGACGCCCGAAACCCGCCAGGTCGGGCAGCCCGGGGTGAGCCCCCAGCGCCGTTCGCCCCGACCGCGCCAACGCGACCGAGGCGCGCATCGTGGCCGGATCCCCCGCGTGCCAGCCGCAGGCCACGTTCACCGACGAGACCAGGGGCAACAATCGCTCGTCCTGGCCCAATCGCCACCTGCCGAAACTCTCCCCCGCGTCGGCGTTCAGATCAATGAGCCTCTTCATCGGCGAACCTCCCGTGACACCCCGTCCATGCCCTCGCCCATGCCCGGATCCACCTTGGCGGACACGCCGAGGACACCAATCTTTGGCCTGGTCAACGGGTACGGTCCAGCATGTCCAGGGAAGGTGATGTCCAGGGAAGGTCCGGGGACGGCGTCCACGAGGGGGACCCATGGCCAACGCATCGGTGGAGTTGCCACCGGCCCGCTACGACTACGGCGGGGA
>CALGOD010000202.1 GCA_937957845.1 uncultured Nocardiopsis sp. | reverse complement strand
CGGTTCCGGACAGTGGAATCCTGTGTGTCGCCCCTCTCACAGTCCATGGAAATTTCTTTCCAGGTTCGCCTTCGCATAACCACGAAGGGCCGTCGCAAAGGAAGAGGTTTTCGTGGCATCGACACAACGTCAACGAAAAACGGTCGTCGCCGGAGTCATCGGAACAACGGTCGAATTCTACGACTTCGCCATTTACGGAACGGCTGCGGCACTGATCTTCGGCCCGCAGTTCTTCAGCGAGTCCTCCGCCGTGGCCGGTACCCTGGCGGCGTTCGCCACGTTCGCCGCCGGTTTCGTCGCCCGGCCCTTGGGCGGTTTCGTGTTCGGTCATTTCGGAGATCGCGTCGGTCGCAAGCGCACATTGCAGATCACGCTCCTGCTCATGGGCCTGTCCACGACGCTCATCGGACTGCTGCCCACCTACGCCCAGGTCGGGCTGCTCGCCCCGCTTCTCCTGGTCCTGCTGCGACTGGCCCAGGGCTTCGCCGCCGGTGGTGAGATCGGTGGCGCCGTGGTCATGGTGGTGGAGAACACCCGACCGGAAAGGCGCGCGACATCGGGTTCGATGGTCATCGCGTCGCTCTCGCTCGGAGGGATCCTCGCGACCGGTGTGTTCTTCCTGGTCTCGTCGGTAGTGACCACCGACCAGTTCAACGACTGGGGCTGGAGGATTCCGTTCCTCATCAGCATCGTCCTGGTCGGGGTCGGCGCCTACGTGCGCAGCCGGCTGGACGAGACGACCCAGTTCGCGCAGGTCGCCGAGCGTGGTGAGACGGAGAGGTTCCCGCTGCTGACCGTCCTTCGCCACAACATGCGTTCCGTGCTCTTCGTCCTAGGGGTCGCCACGGTCTTCTCGGCGGCCTCGTTCCTTTTGGCCGTCTTCGTTCTCAAATCCCTTTCCACGACAGTGTGACTCACCCAGGGGTTCGCCCTGGGGATCGTCACCCTGGCGCTCGCCGTCTCGGTGGTCTCGGCCGTGGCCGCCGGGCGTGCGGCGGACTCGTTCGGTCGCCGCCGGGTCATCGTGGTGGGCCTTGTGACCGTCATCGTCGCGACCTACCCCCTGTTCGCGCTGATGGACACCGCAGACCGCCCCCTGGTGGTCGTCGGCGTGCTCGGGCTCGGGAGACTGGTCGGAGCCATCGGTGGACCGATGGCGACCTACTTCTCCGAACTGTTCCCGCCGTCGGTCCGCTACAGCGGTTTCTCGGTGGGTTACCAGCTCGCCTCGATCCTCGGCGGTGGTCTGGCCCCGTTCATCGCGACGGCGCTTCTGGCCGCCACCGGTGGGGCGGGCTGGTCGATCAGCCTCTACATCGTCGCCCTCGCCGTGGTCGCACTCGCGTGCATCGCTAGCCGACCGGACGCGGGAGGACCTCGGGCCGGCCTTGAGGGCGTGTCCGAGAAGGGACAGGAGGAAGGGGCTCGTTGAGGGCCCTTCCCCCTGTGACATGTCACGGGCCTCGTGGGGCCGTGTCCTCGGACTCCCGGGCCACTGTGCCCGGTCGTCCGTTCCCGGACCCCACGGATGGCGGCCGGCCGATCGCCGAGCGCCGACGATGAACGGTCCCCGAGCGTAGGGGCGGGTCGAGGGGATCTGAACGGCCTGTGGGCGTCGCCGGCCCCCGTGTGAGTGGACGGCACCAGGGCCGCCGTCCCTGACGTGGGCGGCGGAGTCATGTGAGGGAGAAGGGCTCTGGAGGTGGGCGACCGGGGAGGAGTGTGTGCACCCCGGAG
>CALGOD010000201.1 GCA_937957845.1 uncultured Nocardiopsis sp. | reverse complement strand
GGGCACGCTGGTGCTGCTCAGCGACGCGGGTTTCTCCACGGAGGAGGCCCTGCGTTGGCTGTTCACCGAAGACGCCTCCCTGCCGGGCAGACCCATCGAGGCCATGCGCGAGAATCGGGGCACCGAGGTGCGTCGCCGCGCGCAGAGTCTGGCCCTGTAGTCCTCACCGTCGGGCGCCTTCCACGGACGCCGAAGGAGGGGGAGGGGCGCGCCGCCGTGTTCCCTCCCCTTTGGTCCACGTGTGCCAGGCCCTAGGGTGGACATGGTGAGGACCAGCCACGGAACCAGCCTGCGCAAGCGCCTGGACGCATCTTTTCTGTACCTGTGCACCGACGCCCGGACCCGGCAGGGCGACCTGGCGGAGTTCACCGACGCGGCCCTGGCCGGAGGAGTGGACATCATCCAACTCCGGGACAAGGGACTGGAGGCTCGAGAGGAGATCGCGGCCCTGGAGGTCATGAGGGAGGCGTGCGAACGGCACGGCGCCCTGCTCGCGGTCAACGACCGAGCCGACATCGCGCGTGCCGTGCGCGCCGACGTCCTCCATCTGGGGCAGCGCGATCTTCCCGTGCCCATGGCCCGCGACATCATCGGCGCGGATCCCGTCATCGGCCGGTCCAACAACGACATCACGGCCGCGGCGGCCTCGGCCGAGGAACCCGGCAGCGACTACTTCTGCGTCGGTCCCACGTGGGCCACCCCCACCAAGCCGGGCCGTCCCGCGGCCGGCGTGGAGCTGGTGGAGCGGGCCGCCGCGCTGGGTTCCGAACGCCCCTGGTTCGCCATCGGCGGGATCGACGCCGGCAACATCGACCGGGTGCTGGCGGCCGGCGCCCGCCGCGTGGTGGTCGTACGGGCGATCACCGAGGCCGAGGACCCCCGTGCCGCCGCAGCCGGATTGAGACAGCGCCTGGTGGCCCACGCCGACCCGCGGTGAGGACCGGTTCCGACCTCGGCCGGGGATCCGGCGGCGGGAGGTTCCCGGTTTCCCGTCGGGACGGCGACACCGTCGCGCACGGGGCGCGACGGTGTCCGGAAGCGGTCGGGATCAGACGGCGACGTGCGACAGGGCACTGGGGTGACGCCGCAGGAAACCCTCGATGGACTGGGCAGGGTGTCCGGTGAGGTCGGAGACGGTGGACGAGACCACGTTCAGCTCTCCGGCGGCGATCGCCTCGTAGGAGGACACCCACCCCTGGACGGCCCATTCCGGGGCACCACCGGCCCGAAGCGATTCCAGGGCCTCCTCCCGTGTCCGGGGCACGTAGCCGATCTTGCGTCCGGTCAGCGTGCTGAGTCTGTCCACCGTCGCGCCCAGGGACAGTGCCTCCGGGCCGGTGACGTCGTAGGTGGTGTTGTCGGAGCCGAGCATGATCAACGGGTCGGTCAGCACGGCCGTGGCCACGTCGGCGACGTCGTCGCGGGACACCCACGCCACCTCGCCCTCGCCGGCCGGGCCCCGCACCGCTCCGTCGTCGTCCACCCAGTCCGGCAGCAGGTCCAGGTAGAGGCTGGGTCTGAGGAACGTGTACCGCACCCCCGTGGACCTGATGTGCGCCTCGGTGAAGAAGTGCGTCCGCGCGAACGTGAACGTCGACGCCGGGCCCGCCCGCAGGAAGGACAGGTAGACGATCCGGGACACTCCGGCCTTGATCGCCCCGTCCACCGCGCTCAGGTGCACGTCGACGCGGTTCTCGGACTCGGTCGCCGAGACGAGGAAAAGCGTGTCCACCCCCCGACACGCCCGTTCGAAGGAGGAGGTGTCCTCGTAGGCGGCCATCATCGCACTGCTGCCGGGGTACTCCGGAGCGCGGTTGATGTCGCGTACGATGAGCCGCTGGGGCATCCCCAGCCTCGCGATGCGGGCGGCGACCCGCCCGCCCAGTGCCCCGGTCGCCCCGGTCACCCCTATGGTGTGGTTTGTCGTGTGATCGTCGCCCATGGCACCCCATCCTCCGTTACGGGGGCGTGTCGGGCACTGACCGGCACGCCCCTTTTTCGCGTCGGAGCTCAGTGGGTGCCGTGCTCCCGTTCGGGATCCACCTCCGGCCCGGAGACGGGCGCCTGGCCGGAGTCGACCATCCCGCCTTCCACGGTCGTGTCTCCACCGGCCGATCTCCGCTCGGGGCGCCGGTAGGCCAGACGACGTAGCAACACCTCGGCCGGCCCGCGTCGGCCCGCGCGTTCCAGCGCGTAGGCGGCGACCACGGTCATCGACCACACCCCGACCGCGAACAGCAGCATCGACCACGACCTCAGTTCGGCGCCCAGCCCCAGGCCCCAGGCCGCCAGGAGCGGGGCGCACAGCAAGGACTGGGCCAGGTAGGCCGACAGTGAGCGCTTGCCGGTGGCGCTCAACGCGACCACCATCACGTCGTCGGCGCGTCCGCGCTCCTGGAGCCGGTGCGACACCAGGGTGATCAACGCCACGTAGCCCATGCCCCCGGCCAGTCCGGTCACCATGTGCGGCATGCTGAGCATGCCGTTCTGCAGGGGGCTCAGACCCCAGACGCCCACCTGCGTCAGCCCCGTGGGAAGGCCGCCCAGCCAGCCCACGCCGATCCCGACGAGCGCCACCCGTCGTAGCGACACCAGGTGGCGGCCCGGTTCCTCCAGGATCCGGCGGCGCCCCGGCCAGAAGCCGAGCAGGATCGCGGTCGGCACGGCCAGGCCCATCAGCCCCTGGCCCAGGGAGACGAGCGGCCAGGCGAGCAGGCGCTCCAGGGCGGCTGCCAGCGGGGAGGTCTCGCTGATGGCGGCGGCCACCTGTTCGGTGCCGAAGCCGTCCGGCGCGGTGGCGTCACCGGGCGTGAGGGCCAGCCCCAGCAGGGCGAAGACGGACAACAGCAGCATCAGCCCGGTGAGCACACCGGCCCACACCAGCAAAGTGGTGTCCCGGCGGCGGAAGAAGAGCCATCCCAGCAGCAGTCCGGCCAGGCCGTAGGCCCCCAGGACATCGCCGATCCACAGCAGCGCGGCGTGCACGAGACCGAAGGCGATCAGCCACAGGTTGCGACGGCGCAGCAGAGCGTCCACGTCCCGCTCACCGGTGCCCGCGGCCTCCTGGCGCCGGGCCAGCTGCACCATGCCGTACCCGAAAAGGAAGGCGAACATCGGGTAGCTGCGCATGTCGATCGCCACCACGGTGAAGAACTGCGCGGCCGAGTCCAGTGCGTCGCCCGACACGGGATGGGCGTTGACGCCGCTGCGAGGGAACGCCCATAAGTACCAGACCGTGTTCGCGATCGCGATGAACAGGAGCATGAAGCCGCGGGCCAGGTCGGGGGCGAGTGCTCGCTCGCCCGCGTTCACCGGACCGCGGGAGACGGTGTGCCCGGACATGGCGGATCCCCCCGGTTACGCGATATGTCTTGTGGGGAATTCAACCGGAGGGCGAGGTGGCGCACAACGAGCTTCCGCCGGGGGATCCTCCTGAAACCCCCGAGGGAACCTCTCAGAAGGAGCGCTCGGTGGCCTCGACCACCAGCCGACGCAGCGGTTCACGTGCGCTCGCGTCCAGTTCGGGACTCTCCAGGGCGGCCACGGCCCGCTCCGCGTACTCGGTGATCAGCGCCTCGCACACCGACAACGCCCCCGAGTCCTCGATCACCGAACGCATCCACTCCACCGACTCCACCGAAAGATCCGGTGCACCCAGTAGGGAACGGAACCGTTCGGCCTCGTCCGCCCCGGCTCGCGCCAGGGTCTCGGCGACGATCAGTGTCCGCTTGCCCTCGCGAAGGTCGTCGCCCGCGGGCTTGCCCGTGGTGGAGGGGTCGCCGAACACGCTCAACACGTCGTCGCGCAGCTGGAAGGCGATGCCCAAAGGGATGCCGTAATCGGTGAACACCTGCGCCAGGTCCTGGCGGCCGGCCAGGGCGGCGCCCACGTGCAGCGGACGTTCCACCGTGTACTTGGCGGACTTGTAACGCATCACACGTAGTGCGGCCTCGCGTGTGGTGGTGCCGCGCACCTGTTCCAGTGTGTCCAGATACTGCCCCGCCATCACCTCGGTGCGCATGGCGTCGAAGGGCGGGCGCCCGTCCCGTAGCACCTGTGCGTCGAACCCGCTGGCCTGGTACATCTCGTCCGACCAGGCCAGGCACAGGTCGCCGATGAGGATCGCCGCGCCCTGCCCGAACTCCTCGCTGTCACCGCTCCACCCGTGATCCGCGTGCAGTTTGGCCAGCCGCTTGTGGGTGGCGGGCAGTCCGCGCCGGGTGTCGCTGTTGTCGATCACGTCGTCGTGGATGAGGGCGCAGGCCTGCAGGAACTCCAGGGATGCGGCGGCGCGGATCATCCGCTCGTCGCCGGGCGCGCCGGCCGCGCCGCGCCACCCCCAGTAACAGAAGGTGGGACGCAGGCGCTTGCCCCCCGAGAGCATCGCCTCCAAGGCGTCCAACGCCGGGGCCAGTTCCTCACCGATCTCCAGCAGCTGGGCCCGACGGGCGGAGTGGAACTCGCTCAGTTCGCGGTCCACCGCGGAGCGGATCACGGAGACGGGTGAGACGGACGAGGAAGAGGAAGCGGCCATATCCTGCACATTAGCGGCTATACGACGCGCTCGGTCCTCGCCTCGAAGCGTGGCACACGACACCGATCTCACAGAGTGGGATGGTGCTTCCACCAAGTGAGGGGGCCTGGCCTAAGGTGGTGTGCATGCTGGCAGCACCGACACGACCCGTGGCACACAGGACACCGGCCCCTCGGCCGCGTCATATCCGTGATCTCCTCAACACGGGCGAGCCGATGTTCTCCTTCGAGTTCTTCCCGCCGCGCACGCCCCAGGCACAGGAGCGGCTGTGGCGTGCGATCAGGGAGATCGAGGCCCTCGGCCCCTCCTTCGTCTCGGTCACCTACGGTGCCGGCGGCAGTACGCGCGGGCTCACGGTGGAGACCACCGAGCGCATCGCCACCGACACCACCCTGCTACCGGTGGCGCACATGACCCTGGTCGACCACTCCGTGGCCGAACTCCGCCACCTCGTGGGACGTCTGGCCGACGCGGGGGTGTCCAACATGCTCGCCGTGCGCGGCGACCCGCCCGGCGATCCCGACGGCGAGTGGATCAAGCACCCTCGGGGGCTGACCTACGCCGATGAGCTCGTCCGCCTCATCAAGGACAGTGGCGACTTCTGCGTGGGCGTGGCGGCCTTTCCGTACAAGCACCCGCGTTCGGTCGACGTGGAGACCGACACCGACTATTTCGTGCGCAAGTGCGAAGCGGGGGCCGACTACGCCATCACGCAGATGTTCTTCGACCCCGAGGACTACCTGCGCCTGCGAGACAGGGTGGCGGCGCGAGGGTGCGAGGTCCCCATCATCCCCGAGGTCTTCCCCGTGGTGCGCACCTCCTTCATCCCACGCTCGGAGAAGCTCTCGGGGGCGCCCTTCCCGCGTGACCTGGCGGAGAAGTTCGAGTCCTTCGGCGACGACGCCGAGGCGGTGCGGGCCTTCGGAATCGAGCACGCCCAACGCATGTGCGAGCGGCTTCTGGCCGAAGGTGCGCCAGGGATCCACTTCATCACCTCGAACCAGTCCACCGCCACCAGGCAGATCTACCAGGAGATCTCCGGTCGTCGGAGCCGGTGAGGGGGAGCCGGGCGGCCATGATCGAGAAGGGCTGCCCGGGGCTGCCGGGAAAGGAGAAGTCCTCCAGTACCTCGGTGAACCCGCACGAGCGGTAGAGGTGACGCGCGGCCGAGGGCCCCGATCTCGTGGAGAGCACCGCGCTGCTCTCCGGTAGTCCCCGACACAGGGCGTGGCGCATACGGCGACCCACGCCCTGGTTCTGTGCCCGGGGGTGGACGTGCACCTCGGCGACCTCCCAGGGGTCGGTCAGGTAGCGGCGCACCTGCCGGGCACGTCCGTTCGCCAACATCGCCGCCCTGACCGTGTCGTACCACCACTGGCCGTGGCCCCCACGGAACCCGTAGGCGAAGCCGACCGGAGACCCCTCACGCAGGGCCACCACCGAGCGGAAGCCCGGGTGGTGGGCGTGGCCGTTCATGACGCCGGCCCGCCCGGGCAGTTGCTCCGGAGGCGGGCGCATGGCCGCCTCGTACACCTGTAAGAGCGCGGGGACGGCGTGCGTGAAGGCGGGAGGGGCCAGTTCACGCAGTTCGGTATCGGCTGCCACGACACAACACTAGTTCCTTCGTCCCCGGGCGGACTCCGATCCGGCGTTGCTCGCCGCAAGGATCCTTGACGCCTTTCGTGGACTGGTGTTAACTGGATTTCGTCGAACACAAGTTCGACTCAACTCCGCCGAGCCCCCTACGGTGGAGGGCGGCACGGCCGGGTTGGGGAGGGGAAGCCCCATGTCCGGTCGTGCCGTCCGTACGGATCGCGCGCGTGCACGTCTTCGGATACGACGAGAGTCGGCGGCCCGGGCCGCCTCTCGTCGTTGGTGAAGTGTGCTGTTTCTAGAAGGCGTCGACCGCGCGACGGGCCTCCGGGTCGAGGACGCCCCAGTTGATGAGCTCCTCGGTCAGGTCGCCGGGCGACTTGTCGTATATGACCGCGAGTGAGCGCAGGTCCTCCTGTCGTATGGACAGCACTCGCCCGTTGTAGTCGCCGCGCTGGCTCTGGATCGTGGCCACGTAGCGCGAGAGCGGGCCGGCCTTCTCCTGCGGCAGCTGCTGCATGCGCTCCAGGTCGATGACCAGCTTGGGCATGGGGCCCAGCGGGGCGGGGGCCGCGCCTCCGGGCAGCAGCTCCGACATCGGGACGCCGTAGAAGTCGGCCAGGTCGGCGAGCTTCTGGACGGTGACGGCCCGGTCGCCACGCTCGTAGGAGCCGACCACGACGGCCTTCCAGCGTCCGTGGGACTTCTCTTCCACCCCGTGCAGGGACAGGCCCTGCTGGGTGCGGATGGCACGCAGTCGCGCACCGAGGGACTTGGCGTATTCGGATGGCATCTTTTGCGCTCCCGGCCGTGACGGTGGCTGGCGTGGTGGGGGAGACGTCCGCTCGTACTCGGCGGGCCGCCTGGGCGGTCCAGCGGATGGTCACGGGATGCAACCCCACCCGGCAGTGGTTACAGACAGTGACGGTAGGGGGGTCTGCCTTCCAGGTCAAGCCGTTGGTACGAAACGCGACTAATCAGTGGCCAAACCGTGCGTAAGTGAGACACCTCTCATCTCTGGATCGATCGGGGCGAGTCGTGCGTCACGTTGATGCGAGAAGCCCGATTCCATAAGGAGTTTCATGCTTCGTCGGTTTTGTCGTGAGGCCTGGTC
>CALGOD010000200.1 GCA_937957845.1 uncultured Nocardiopsis sp. | reverse complement strand
GCTCGGCCCGGTGCTGGAACACCGATCGGCGCTGCGGCGGGCCGGCTCCGAAAGTGGTGTGAGGGCACACCTGTCCCGGCTGGCGGCGGAGCGAGGCCGGCGCAACGTCGCGAGGCAGGCGTTCGCCCTCTTGCTCTCCAACGCGTCCGCCGTTGCCCCCTACATCGGAATCGGTGTCTTCCTCTTGCTCGGCTCCGGGTCTCTGAGCGGCGACGCCGTGGCCCTCGGCCAGGTGGTGACCGCGATCTACCTGTTCTTGTTCCTTTCGGACAGCGCGGTGACCTTCGCCAGTTACGTCGACTACATCCGCGCGACCCGGGTCGCCCTGGACCGGGCCGATACCATGTTCGACGGCCAGGCAGCCGCTCTGTGGACACGACCGGTCCCCGGAGTCCGGACCGTGACGGGCGGGCCCGGAGGAGTTACCGATCCAGAGCACGGATCGGGCCAGGGGGATCCGGCGTCGTCCGGGTGGCTGGAACGACTTCCGATCCCCGTGGAGCGGGGAAGGGTGACGGCGGTGTTGGGTTCCACGGGAAGCGGCAAGACCACTCTGTTGCGAGACTGCCTTGACGTGTGGGACCAGGAAACGGAGCGAACGGATGGTTCCTCTCTCGGTTACCTTCCGCAAAACCCGATCCTCATGAACACCACCGTCCGCGAGAGCGTCCTCGTCGATCGGGAGGAGAACGCAACCGCCCTACAGAACGCGCTCCACCGCTCCCGGCTCGAGGCCGATATCGCGGGTTGGCCGGACGGGATCGAAAAACCCGTGGGGCCGGGGGGCACCGGAATTTCCGGCGGGCAGCGCCAGCGGGTCACCCTGGCCCAGGCGATCTACGCCGCTCCCACCGTGCTCGTCCTGGACGAACCGTTCAGCGCCCTCGACGGGACAACGGCCGCGGAGCTCACGGATGAGTTGCTCGGCCCCGGGCGAGCCTCCCCCACCGTGCTCATCGCGACATCGCGCACTTCGATCGCTGAACGCGCGGATACCGTGCTGTTGGTCGAGGGGGGCCGTGTCGTGGACTCAGGGCCGCCCGGGGAAGTCCTCGCCCGGAGCATACCGAGCGGCTGAGGGCTCTGATCTGGCGTAACCCGGCCGCGAATCGCCCTTGCGAGGGGTAGCGACGCGACATGCTCGCCGACGCCAGCGAGGTCACCATCGTCCTCATCGTCCCTGCGAGGGGTAGCAGCGGACCGGCTGCCGCGGCGCTCGTCTCTCAAGTCCACCGGCCCGGAGGGTGCGGCCGAGGTCGGTTTGGGCGGTGTGGGTCTTGCAGTGTGGGAAGCCTAGAACGCCCGGCAGGACCGTCAGGCCGCTGTGGTCTTCTGCGGCGGCGATGGCGGTGCGAGTGGTGGCAGTGTCGCCCAGCATGGCGGCGGCTTGAGTCTTCAGGGTGTTTCGTGCCGGGTTCTCCTGATCGCGCGGACTGGGCAACGCCGCTCCCGTATGAGTCGTATGGTCCGCCTCGTGCGGCACGCTTCCTGGTTTGGTCGTCGCCCGGCCACCGTTGTCGAGGCATCGGAGGCCGTTCACGCAGTGCGTGCTTTGGGCCTGTTCTCGCCCGTGCGAGTCGCCTGTTTGGAAGAATCGGTAGCCGCGACGCTGGTCCTGGCCGCTTTCGGACGTGGCGTGCGCTGGTGTCACGGCGTGATCGCCGACCCCATCCGTCTGCATGCCTGGATCGAGGCGGAGGGGCACCCGGTGGCCGAACCCGACAGCACACGGCGGTGCACGGCACTGTTGACCATTCCGACCGTGGAGGAGACCACGTGAGTGACCCCCTGATCTGGTTGCGCGGGGATCGGGCCGGGATCGGCCCGTTGCGCGCCGACCTCGCGGAGGAGTACTGGCGGTGGGAGCAGTCGATCCCCACCATCGTCGGCTACAACCGGCAGACTCCGCAGCCGTTGGAGTCCACACGGGAGATCCTCGTGGAGGGCTACGGGCGCGCCTCGGACCGGGAACTTCGGTTCACCGTCTACGACCTGACGGGGGAAACCCCGCACCCGGTCGGTCTGGCTCAGGTTTACATCGACCAGATGCGCCGCAACGGGGAGTACGTGGTGGCCCTGGGCGAGTCCCGGGGTAGGGGTGTGGGCACCGAGGCCACGCGGTTGGTTCTGGACTACGCCTTCCACGTGACCAACCTGCGGTGCGTGTATCTGACCGTCATCGAACCCAACGCTGGGGCGATCCGTGCCTACGAGAAAGCCGGATTCAAGCGGCAGGGGGTGCGGCGCAACTCCAACCAGTGGCTGGGTGAGATTGTTGACGAGGTACTGATGGACGCGATCCCTGAGGAGTTCGAGGGGCCCTCACTGGTCAAGGCCCAGTTTCAACGTTGAGTGTTCGGTGCCGCGTCCTCATCGCCCCTGGGAGAGGGGGTAGCAACCGGTTCGGAGTGCGCTATCCGGCGAACCCGGGGCGTCCTCATCGCCCCTGCGAGGGGTGGCGACACGACGAACGCGGTTACTCCTGTCACGGCCCTTCTTCTTCCTGGTGCCTTGGGGCGCGGCCGGCCCGATGCGTGTGGAGCGACCTCGCAGCGAGGTGCTCGGCGCGTCCAAGGCTCGGCCCGGACATGAGAGCACGTTCCGAGCGATCACAGGAGCCCAGGCACGCGAGAACCCCAGGTCGAGGGCCTTGGAAAGGCCCCCTGAACTGGGGTTTCATGGGTGAGCCCCCCGGGGATCGAACCCGGAACCCACGGATTAAAAGTCCGTTGCTCTGCCGATTGAGCTAGAGGCCCATGGTCTGCCCCGAACCGCGGTCCGGACCAGCGCCGGGACAACTCTACCGCAGCAGCACGGGTTCTGGACTGTCGGTACATCCGGCGAAGAGCGGGTGCCGTTCCCGTCGCGGTCACACCGAACCCGTGGCCCGCGTGGGGGAGGGGAGGCTTCGGTCCCCTCCGCGTACTTCCTCGGTCTGCCCTGTGAAGAGTGCCACCACTCCGCAACCTCGGCGAAAGCCCCTCCGTGCCACGAGGAGGCGGATCCCGACCGACCGAAGAGACAACGTCCAGAGCCTCCGAGAACCTGTCAGGAACCGGACTGCCGGTGTGCGACCGCACTGTGCCCCGACCGAGAGAGCTCACCCGAGTCGTCGGCCGGGTCCCGTGTGATCACGAGTACCGCGGTGTCGTCTCCGGGGTCGTCGGTGTGCCGGGAGAGTGCCGTGAGCAACGTGTCCAGTATGACGGTGGGGTCCGGGGGAAGAGGCCCGGTCAACGGGGTGACGGGATCGAAGAAGACACCGTTCCGATCCCGGGCTTCGGTGATGCCATCGGTGAACATGACGAGAGTGGCGCCGGGAGGCAGTTCGAACCAGTCCATCGGGACGTCATCGGATTCGGCCAGGTATCCCAGACCCAGGGGCAGCGACGGCTCCTTCGGATCCAAAGGGGTCACCACGCCTTCGTGGACCATCAGCGGCGCCGGGTGGCCCCGGTTCGCCATACGCAGCACGGAATGATCGGAGGAGATCTCGGCGATGACGGCCGTGGCGAAGTTCGTGTCCGAGGTGGTCGTTGGAAAGTTCTGCATCAGGACGTCCAGACCGCGGACGATCTCGGATAGATCCGCCAGGTAATAGGCCCCCGCCTGGAAGGTTCCCAGCAGGGTGTTGACGCTGGACACCGCTCGCATGCCCTTGCCACGGACGTCGCCGATCACCAACCGGACGCCGTGGGGAGTGGCGTGGACCGCGTAACGGTCGCCGCCGATCAGGCCCTCCGCCTGGGCCGACCGGTACTGGGCCGCGATGCTCAGCTCTCCGACACGCTCGGGCAGCAGCGGCAGCACCGCGAACTGGACGGCCTCCGCCACCTCGCGGAGAGTCCGCAGCCGCGCCCGCTCGCGGGCGAAGATCCGGTTGAGGAACGCCGCGACGAGGGTCAGGACGACGATGGTCGCCAGACTGAGGAGTTCGGGACGGCCGAAGGAACCGCCCCCATGGAGATAGGAGAAGAGCGAACCGAAGGCGAAGGCCACCGCACCACCGATGAACGTCCAGGTCAGTGACACCAGGGGTGCGGCGGCCACGGGGAC
>CALGOD010000199.1 GCA_937957845.1 uncultured Nocardiopsis sp. | reverse complement strand
CCAAGGCCGCCCGCGAGGCCGACGACGGCGCGGTCGTGTGACGACCGCCTGACGGCGCCGGGCCCCGGGGACGCGCATCGCGTCCCCGGGGCCCTTCTCGTGTGACGGCTCAGGCGTTCTGGACGGGTGCGGGGGCGCCTTCGGAGGCCTGCACCATGACGAATCCCCGTCCTTCGAAGGAGAGCTGGACGGCCTCGCCGCTGCCCCTGCCGATGAGCGCCGCGGCCTTCGCCGTACGTCGTACTCCCGTGCGCAACGAAGTGGACCAGGCGACCGCGGAGTCGGTGTCGACGAAGGTCGGCTGGTCGACGTCGATCAGCACGGGGGTGCCGTGGCAGGCGATGGCCACCCTGCCCCGCCCCTCGAAGACCGTGTTGAACAGGCCCGCCCGTCGCCCTCCACCACCCTCAAACGTCACGCTGCGCGTGCAGTGGTCTTCCTGAGTATGCCCGCACCCTCGATCCGGCGGATGTCCCAGCTCAGTCCGCTCTCGAAGGCCAGGACGTTCGCCCCGCTGACCGTGAGCTGTTCGTCCTCCAGGTCCACCAGGTGCACGTCCCAGGCGTCGCGGGCAAGGAACACGTCCCCCCGCCCGGAGACACGCATCAGCGGCAGACCCTCTCCGGTGAGGGCCTTCTTGAAGAACCTGCCGACGCTGCCGGAACCCTCGTAGGAGAAATCGACCTGTCCCTGGTAGGCGACCATGGAGCCCTGGCGCGCGAGGAATTCGCCGTCCAGTCCCACCCGGACCATCTTGTTGTTCTGCAGGTGCATCCCCGGTCGACTGTTCTCCCGGGCATGCTGAAAGAGTTCGCTTCTCATGGAACGATCCTCCTCGAAGATCCGCTTCTCATGGAACGACCCCCGAAGATCGGCCCGCCCCGAGGGGACGCACCGTCCGCCCGGCACAGGCGTCCCCGTCCCTTCCCGGCACGTCGACCGTGCTCAGTCGGCGGACGTGATCCCGTGCACCAGGTCGTAGACACGGCGCTTGGGGACCCCGCTCTCCTTGGCCACGCGGGTGATCGCCTCCTTACGCCGCAGGCCCTCCCCCTCCAGCTCCGAGACCGCGAGCAGGAGTGTCGCGTCGTCGGTCTCCTCCGGACGCTGACGGGCGCCCTCCACGACGATGGAGATCTCGCCTCGTATCCCCTCGGCGGCCCACTCGGCCAGCTCCCGGAGACCTCCGCGGCGCACCTCCTCGTAGGTCTTGGTGAGTTCACGGCAGACCGCGGCACGTCGGTCGGCGCCGAAGGCCTCGGCCATCGCCTCCAGGGTGGCCGCGACACGGTGCGGACTCTCGAAGAACACCATCGTGCGGCGTTCGATGGACAGGTCCGCCAGGTATCCGGCCAGGCCCTTCCGGGGCGCGAAGCCCTCGAAACAGAAGCGGTCGGTGGGCAGGCCCGAGACCACGAGCGCGGTGGTCACCGCGGACGGCCCCGGAATGGCGGTCACCGGGATGTCCTCCCGCGCGCAGGCCGAGACCAGGCGGTACCCCGGATCCGACACGCCGGGCATGCCGGCGTCGGTCACGACCAGCACGTCACGCCCGTCCCGCAGTTCGGCGAGGAGTTCGTCGGTGCGGCGGTCCTCGTTGGCGTCGTAGTAGGACACCACTCGCGCGCCCTCGGTACCTCCCAGTCGCACGCCCGCACGGGAGGCGAACTGGCGTAGTCTGCGTGTGTCCTCGGCCGCGATGACGCGGGCGCCCTCCAACGCGCGCAGCAGTCTGGGAGGTGCGTCGTCCAGGTTCCCGATGGGCACACCGGCGAGTGTCAGAGTCCCCGCCGCCCTCGCACCAGCTTCACCCTCAAGCACTGTGATCCCCGTCCTGTCGCGCTACGGTGGGCTCTGTCGCGCCACCCGAAATCTCCGCGGGCCATCCGTGACGGACGACCATCTCCGACCCCAACCTACGAGCCGAGATGAGCACCACCGCATACTCCTCCGAGGCAGAGCCCTCGTCCCCGCCGCGGTCGGCATCGATCCGTAGCCGCTTTCTGCCCATCGATCCCGCGCCGCGCTGGCTGGGATGGTCGGCCGCCGTCCTCGTCGCCCTGTTCGCGGGGGCCCTGAGGTTCTTCGACCTCGGTCGCCCCGACAGGATCTACTTCGACGAGACCTACTACGCCAAGGACGCTTACGGGCTCCAGAAGTTCGGGTACGAGCACGAGACCCTGGAGGAGCCGGTCGACGCAGACGATCTGCTCGGCCAGGGTCACCAGGACATCTTCACCGGGGCGGGCGACTTCGTCGTGCACCCGCCCGTCGGCAAGTGGATGATCGCCTTCGGTGACTGGCTGTGGTCTCTGCTTCCCTTCGGCACGACCATGACCCCGGAGGCGTGGCGGTTCGCCTCGGCCTTGGCGGGAGTGGCCTCGGTCCTCATCCTGGTGCGGCTGGCCACCCGGATGACCCGCTCGGTGCTGCTCGGATGCACGGCGGGCCTGATCCTGGCGTTGGACGGCCTGCACTTCACACTGAGCCGCATCGCCATGGTGGACATCTTCCTCACCCTGTGGATCCTGGCCGGATTCGCGTGTTTGGTGATCGACCGGGACAAGACCAGGGAACGGCTGGTCCGCCTGTCGGAGGCGGGCACGGAACTGACGTCGGTGACCTGGTTGGGGATGCGCTGGTGGCGTGTCGCGGCCGGCCTGTGCTTCGGCCTGGCGGTCGGCACGAAGTGGTCGGCCCTGTTCTTCGTGGCGGCGTTCGGCCTGCTCACGGTGGCGTGGGACTACGGAGCCCGGATCAGCGTGGGCCAGCAACGCCCCTTCTGGCGCTGGTTGGGGATCGACGCCGTTCCGGCGTTCGTCCAGACCGTGGTGGTCGCGGCCCTCGTCTACGTGGTGTCCTGGTCGGGGTGGCTGTTCACCCAGGGCGGCTACAACCGCGACTACGCCGACGGCGTGACGGCCGGCCTGCTGCCCGGGTTCCTGGGCAAGCCCGTGGAGGCCCTGTGGAGCCTGTTCGACTACCACCGCCGGATGATGAACTTCCACACCGGGCTGGTCAGTGACCACTCCTACATCTCCGAACCGTGGGAGTGGCTCATCATGCGCACCCCGGTGATGTTCCACTACAACGGGGAGGCCGTCGGATGCGGCACCGGTGACTGCGTCACCTCGGTGGTCTCCATCGGCACGCCGATCATCTGGTGGCTCAGTCTCCTCGCTCTGACCGTGATGTTCGGCTGGTGGGTGACCTTCCGGGACTGGCGCGCGGGCGCCGTGCTGCTGGCCGTCGCGGCGGGATGGCTGCCGTGGTTCGCCTACCCCGACCGCCCCATGTTCCTGTTCTACGCGCTGCCGATCCTGCCGTTCCTGGTCCTGGCGATCGTTCTGGCGCTCGGTCTCGCCATGGGCGCCGGCGAGGACAGTCCGCGCTTCGCCCCGTACCTGAGGGCGGTGGGCGGCACCGTCTACGGCGTGGTCCTGCTGCTGATCGTGGCCTCCTTCGCCTACTTCTACCCCGTTCTGGCGGCGTATCCGATCGACGAGGGGATGTGGCGCGACCGTCTGTGGTTCGACGTGTGGATCTACGGCAGCGGTGGTTCCTGAACGGACACTCCGACACGCCCCGTTAGTGGTCCCGCACCGGAAAAGCAAGGGTTCGGAGTAGCCGGAACAGGACACGCCGCGAGGGTGATTCCCGCGCGCGGAGTCTCGGCATCGCGCCACTCTCCCTGGTAC
>CALGOD010000198.1 GCA_937957845.1 uncultured Nocardiopsis sp. | reverse complement strand
GCCCTGATGTGCTCGGGGCCGGTGCGGCAGCATCCGCCCACGAGCACCGCTCCGGCGGCGTGCCAACCCGCGGCGGCCCGCCCGAACTCCTCCGGATCGCTCGTGCCGCTCCAGCTCCGGCGCGCGGGACTCCACACCTCGCCGGAGTTGGGGTAGGCCACCGCGGGCAGGCCCGCCTCGGCCACGGCGCGCACCAGCGCCGGGACGTGCCGGGGCGCGGTGCAGTTGACGCCCACCGCCACCAGGCGTCCCGCGGTGTGGAGTGGGGCCAGGGCACGGACCGCCTCGCGCATGGGGGTGCCGTCGCTGATGTGACCGCCGTCCCGACAGGAGAAGCTGATCCAGGCGCGGGCGCCGGGGGTCTCCTCCAGCAGCCGGGCGAGGGCCAGTGCCTCGGGCAGTGACGGAATGGTCTCGCAGGCGATCAGGTCGGCTCCGGCGTCGGCGAGCACCCTCCAGCGCTCCCGGTGCCAGGAGTACAGGCCCTCCTCGTCCAGGCGGTAGTCGCCGGTGTACTCCGAGCCGTCCGCCAGAGCCGCGCCGTAGGGGCCGACCCCCGCCGCCACCAAGCCCGAGCCGAAGGCGTCGCGTTCGGCCCGGGCCAGTTCCACCGACCGGGCGATCAACGCGAGGGCCTCGGTCCTGTCCCGGCCTCGCGCGGTGAACGCGGACACGCTCGCCTGGTACCCGGCGGCGATCGCCACGTCCGCGCCGGCCTCGAAGTAGTCGCGGTGCGCTCGGCGGATCAGCTCGGGGGCCTCGGCCAGGAGTCGGGCCGACCAGAGCCCGCCGCCGAGGTCGCAGCCGTAGGACTCAAGACGGGTCGCCAACCCTCCGTCGAGTACCAGCGGACGTTCGTCCAGAGGCGATCCGACCATGGCCCCTCCCCGGTTCGAGGTCCCCTCCAGGGTAAAGAGCGGCGAAGACCGGCGAACCGCCCGGCCCACTCCGAACCGCGTGCGCCGGGCACCCGCTCGGGGAAACCGGCGCCGACGCAGCGTGGAAATTACCGACGGGCCCCCCACAACGGTTACCCTCCACACGTGCCACCGGTAATGCGACCTGAACACACGCCACTTCGTCCTCTGTCCGCCCTCGCGACGCTGCTCGGGCCGGACGCCGTCCTCCTGCGCCCGGATCTGAGCGAGGACCGGCCCCCCGAGGTACCCGACAGGGAGGTGCACGTCCGGGGGATCACCCACGACTCACGACGAGTGGGCCCCGGCGACCTGTACGTCGCGGTACCGGGCACCCGCGTACACGGCGCGGATTTCGCCTCCCAGGCCGCGGAGGCCGGTGCCGCCGCCGTCCTCACCGACCCCGAGGGCGAGGACAGGGCCGTGGCCACCGGTCTGCCCGTGATCGTGGTCTCCGACGTCAGGGCCGCGCTGGGCAGGGCCGCCTCCTGGATCTTCAAGGAGCCCGCGCGGGAACTGCTGCTGGTCGGAACGACCGGCACCAGCGGCAAGACCTCCATCACCTACCTGCTCGAATCAGGTCTGCGCCAGGCCGGGATGCGCACGGGTCTGGTCGGCACGGTGGAGATGCGCGTGGGCGACGAGCGTGTCGACTCCTCCCTCACCACGCCCGAGGCCACCGACCTGCACGGCCTGTTCGCCCTCATGCGCGAGCGCGGCGTCGCCGCCGCCGCGATGGAGGTCTCCAGCCACGCCCTGGCTCTGGGACGGGTCGGAGGCGCGCACTTCGACGTCGCGATCTTCACCAACCTGTCCCAGGACCACCTGGACTTCCACTCCGACCTGCGCGACTACTTCGACACCAAGGCCCGACTGTTCACACCCGAGTACTGCGACATCGCGGTGGTCAACGCCGACGACCGCTTCGGTCGCGCGCTCGTGGACATGGTGCGGGCCGAGGGTCGTGTTCCCGTCACCACCTTCGCCGTGGACGGCCACACCGACGCCGACCCCGCCACCGCCATGGAGGCAGACTGGACGGCGGTGGACGTGGACCTGGGCGCCACCGGCAGCACGTTCCGCATCGTCGGGCCCGGTGGCATGGAGGCCTCCGCCTCCGTCGCCCTGCCCGGCCCGTTCAACGTCTCCAACGCCATGGCCGCCATCGTCGGTCTGGTCGAGGCCGGCCTGCCGTTGAAGACCGCGATCGCCGGTGTGTCCGCGGCCCCCGGCGTGCCCGGCCGTATGGAGCCGGTCGTGGCACGCGACGTGCCGCACGCCCCCCAGGAGTTCACCGCGCTCGTCGACTACTCCCACAAACCCGGTGCGATCGAGGCGGTGCTCAACGCCCTGCGCGCCACCACCGAGGGCGCGGTGACCATGGTCGTCGGCTGTGGGGGAGACCGCGATCGTGCCAAACGCCCGCTCATGGGGGAGGCCGCCGCGCGTCTGGCCGACCAGCTCATCATCACCAACGACAACCCCCGCACCGAGGACCCCGTCGCCATCGCCGCCTCGATGCTCGAAGGGGTGGCCAAGGTCCCCGAGGACCAGCGCGCGCGCGTCACTGTGGAGTTCGACCGCGCCGAAGCCATCCGCCTGGCCATCGAACGCGTCCGCCCCGGCGACGTGGTGGTGGTGGCCGGCAAGGGACACGAGACCGGTCAGTACGTCAAGGGCGAGGTGCTGCCCTTCGACGACCGTGAGGTGTTGCGTACGGCCATCGAGGAGCACCTTGGCATGAGCGCCCGGGAACGCCTGGGTGTGGCCCTCCAGGACGTCCACAGGCTTCCCGGGGAAGCGTGACGGGCGGACTTCCCAGGACGGTGGTGTCCCGCCAGGGGCGTGGTCGTGGACCGCGCCCCGACACCCGTGGACCCGGTGCGGCGCACGCCGACGGTCACGAAGTGGAGCATATTGCTGCGCACAGGGCTCGGCGGGACCCCGGACGCCCCAACATGTTCTAAGGTAGGTCCGGCAATCGCAGCCCAACCGCCCACGGCGGCGTCCATGGCGTAGCCCGCCAGTGCTGTCCAGGTGGGCCCGGTGCGTCATCCTGCGCACGGTCTCCGCGGTGCCATCCCCTGACCTGACTCCGGCCGGGTGGCCAGCCGCCTCTGTGACGCCGTGGACCCGGGCCTGACATGAGGAGTGGATTTGATCGCGCTCACGCTCGATCGGATCGCTGAGATCACCCAAACCGCCATCGGCGGATCAGCGCGCCCCGACGCCGTCGTCGACGGCCCAGCGATCATCGACTCGCGGCAGGCGGCGCCTGGCGTGCTCTTCGCCGCCCTGAGCGGTGAGCGCGTCGACGGACACGACTTCGCGGCCGCCGCGATCCAGGCCGGAGCCGTGGCGGCCCTGGTCTCCCGGCCCGTCGACGCACCGCACCTGTTGGCCCAGGGCGGGGACGAGGGCGTCGTCGACGCCCTGGCCCGACTCGCCCGGTACACCGCCCAGGAGCTCGGCGACCCCCGACGCGGAGCGGACCGGACCGAGGTCATAGCGGTCACCGGGTCCTCCGGCAAGACCACCACCAAGGACCTCATCGCGCAGGTGGTGAGCCGTATGGGACCGACCGTGGCCCCCGCGGGCTCGTTCAACAACGAGATCGGCCACCCCCTCACGGTGCTGCGTGCGGACACCGACACCAGGCATCTGGTCCTGGAGACGGCCGCGCGCGGCATCGGACACATCGCCCACCTGTGCGGTGTGGCTCCGCCCAGGATCGGTGTGGTCCTCAACGTCGGCAGTGCCCACATGGGCGAGTTCGGCGACCGCGACGCCATCGCCAAGGCCAAGGGCGAGCTGGTCGAGTCGCTTCCGGCCGCCTCCGACGGCGGTGTCGCGGTACTCAACGCCGACGATCCGAAGGTGAGCGCGATGGCCTCGCGCACACGGGCGCGCGTGGTCGCCTACGGCCTGGACGAGGAGGCGCACGTGCGCGCCACCGACGTGGTCCTGGACAGGTCGGGCGCGCCTTCCTTCACCCTCCACCTGGGTGGGCGACAGGCCCGGGTGGACCTGACCCTGGTCGGCGCCCACCAGGTCTCCAACGCGCTGGCCGCCGCGGCCGTCGCGGACGAACTCGGCATGGGCATCGACACGATCGCCGAGGCCTTGGGCGCCGCGACCCCGGTCAGCCGATGGCGTATGGAGGTCACCGAGCACGCGGGGGCCACCCTGGTCAACGACGCCTACAACGCCAACCCAGAGTCCATGCGGGCGGCGCTGACCACACTGGGCGCCCTCGCCGAGGACCGCCGTTCCATCGCCGTGCTGGCCCACATGGCCGAGCTCGGCGAGGAGGGACGTGCCGAGCACGAGAAGATCGGTGAACTGGTCGCCGCCACCGGCGTGGCCCATCTGATCGTGGTCGGCGAGGCGGCCGAGGGGATCGCCGTAGGCGCCGAGGGTCTCGCCGGACAGGGCCTGTGGAAGGGCGAGTGCGTCCGGGTCGCGGACGCCTCTCAGGCAGCAACGGCGCTGCGCGAACGGTTGCGCACAGGAGACGTCGTCATTGTGAAGGGATCACGCGTGGCAGCGCTCGAAAGGGTTATCGACCTCATCACCGAGGGGGATGTCCAGTGATCGGCATCTCCATCGCATCAGCGCTGTCGCTGATCGTCTCCATGGCGCTGATGCCCCCTCTGATCAAACTGCTGTACCGGTTCAAGTTCGGCCAGGAGGTACGCGACGACGGCCCCGAGGGTCACAAGACCAAGCAGGGCACGCCCACCATGGGCGGCATCGTCATCATCCTGGGCGCGGTGGTGGGCTACTTCGGCTCCCACTTGGTGCTGTGGCTGATCCAGCCCTCCGCCTCCGGGCCCACCGCCTCCGGCCTGTTGGTGATGTTCCTGTTCGTCGGTATGGGATGCGTCGGCTTCCTCGACGACTTCATCAAGATCTACAAGCGCCGCAGCCTGGGC
>CALGOD010000197.1 GCA_937957845.1 uncultured Nocardiopsis sp. | reverse complement strand
TCCTGCCTTCGGGTCGGGGGCGTGGTCGCCCGGAGAAGTCGACCCACTCCACGGGGAGGACCGCCCGGGCCCCGGAGGGTTCGCCGGTCACCGAGAGAGGGATCGGTCCGTCCAGGGTCCTGCTGTGTTCGGGGCCGTTCCATCCCTGAAGGAGGAAGGAGCGGTCGCGCGGGCGTGACCACGGCGGAAGCGTTCCGGGGGCGTCGGCGCTGATCCATCCGGCCTCGGCCCCCTCCCCGATGCGGATCTGGGCGTGCGGGCCGAAGACGAGGATCTCCAGTATCCGCCAGCGCTCGGGGAGGGGGGAGGGCGCTGACAGGTCCGCGGTGGGCGGCTGGTCCGAGCGGCGCCACCGTTCCCCCGGGCAGGCGCCGGTGAGGCGGCCGTCGACGAGCTCGGCGAGCAGCCACTGGGGGCGACCCCGGACGCCGGTGACCCCTCCGGTGCCCGTGTCGAGCAGACGGCACCGGCGGCCGTGGACCAGGACCTCCTCCAGTACCGTCCCGACCTGGTCGTCGGTCAGGCGTTGGACCGCCAGGCCGTACGGGCGCGGAGGGTGGTGGTTCACTGTCTACCTCCTTCGTGCCGCCTCGTCGTGCCCGGTGAGCGCGGTGCGCAGGGCGTCCAGCCAGCCGCGTGCGGCGGCGGCCTCCGCGCTGTCGGGCTCGAACACGGCGGTGAGCAGGTCCACCGTACGCGGGGGGTCCCCGGTCCCGGTATGGGTGGTCAGGTGGGCGTGCGTCGCGGTCAGGCGTCCGTTGCCGCTTCCGGTGTCCGCGCCGAGGGCGTCGAAGGCGACCGTGGCCAACTCGCGCACCAGAAGGGTGAACAGGCCGCGTACCGCGTCGTCCGGTTCGCGCACGTCCACGATCACCTCGGCCGTACCACCGCAGTACAGGTCGGTGGTGAACAACCGACCGTCGACGGCGTCGCCGAACAGGGCGTCCACGGTCAGGCGGGTGGTGGTCAACGACGCGCCCCCGATGAGGACGGGTGTGGTGCGCAGACCGATGCGGGAGGGACGGGGTGGACCGCGGCGGCCGGTGTCGGCACCCCACCAGCCGTCATGCCACTCACGCCAGTGGGCGGCCGGCGCGCGCAGGTGTTCGGCCGCGTCCCGCACCAGACGGCCGGAAACCCGTTTGAGAAGGGAGAACAGGGCGGTGTCGCCGAGCACCGGGACGGAGCGGGTCGACCCGTCGGTGCCCTCGGGTCGGTGCCGGTGCGCCCGGTCCACCGCACCGATCCGCTCGGGGGGCGGGGGATCACCGAGCAGGAGCGTCCCCGGGCGGGGTGCGTCCCCAGGCGCCTCCAGGGGGTTCGTCCGCTCCCCGACGGCCAGGGTGAGGTGGAGCTCGGCCCGGTGGCGGCGATCGGGTCGGGCGATCCGGGCGGTGAGGTGGGCGGCGGTCGCCGTTCTTCCACAGGCGTGCAGACGGCTGGTCAGGGCGGTGACGAGGTCTTCGGGGGCGCCGGTGAGCGCGTGGGCTCCGTGCTCCCAGCGTTCGGCCCATGAGCGGGAGTGGTAGGCGAACCAGTCGCGCTCGTCGGTGAGGTCGTAACGGTGCGCGGCCCAGTGGGTGGCGCGGACGGCCCCGTAGCCGCGACCGGTCCGGCCGCCGACGCGGACACCGGGACCGGCCCCGGTCAGACCTTCGGTGGCCAGCAGTACGAGGGTGAGCAGTCGGGCCTCGTCTGCCGGTGCGGGGACGCGCAGGCGCATGTGCGCGGTGAAGACCGTGCCGGCGGGCAGGACCTCCCACTGCCACACGCGCCCCGTTCGGACGGTGCCCACGGCCGGATCCACCCGCACACCGGTGCGGATGGCGACCGTGGTGCCCTCGGGGAGTTCGGCGAGGGCGTCGTCCACGTCCAGGAGACTCATGGAGGGTGCTGTCCGGTCGGGGGTCGTGTGTTCCCGGGCCGATCCCAAAAGCGCGTGAACACCGTCGGGGTCGCCGGTGCGGGAGGCCAGCTCGTGACGCAGCAGCCCTGCCAGGGTGCTGGCGCGCAGGCGTGGCGCACCGGTGAGCGGGTCCCGGTCCACACGCAGGTCCACGTCGCTCTCGGCGGCGTGGCGTGGTAACGGTCTGGCCGCGCCGACATGAGTGTCGGAGAGCAGTCGCAGGCGGAAGGCGATCTGCCAGAGCACCCCGGGGGCGTCCGCGGGTTCGTCGCTCACCGGGGGCCTCCCCCGCCGGGACGTCCCCCGTCCTGTTCCACTCGTAGGACACGGGTGACCTCGGCCAGCCAGGAGGAGACCAACGTCAGGGCGAGGCGGGGGGCCGCACGCCGTTCCCAGGCACGGGCGGGGGCGGACAGACCGCTGGGGTGGCCGTCGGGCGGCAGACCGTCGGGCAGGGACAGGTCCACGGCCGCGATCGCCCTGGCGTAGGCGGTTCCGTGCTCGAGAGCGGGTCGATTCCGAACCCACCAGGCGACGGTGCCCGGACCGTCCGGCCCCGTCAGCCAGGACCGGACGGTCATCGGGGCCCGGTGGCCGGAATGGCGCAGGCGGGCGCGGGCCAGGGTGCGCACGAGGCGATCGTGCGGAGCCCGGCGAACGCCGGTGGGGTCGGTTCCCGTGTGCGTGGTG
This sequence comes from uncultured Nocardiopsis sp., assembly GCA_937957845.1. Classification (GTDB taxonomy): domain Bacteria; phylum Actinomycetota; class Actinomycetes; order Streptosporangiales; family Streptosporangiaceae; genus Nocardiopsis. Next base: position 359 of record CALGOD010000197.1, on the reverse strand, counting down.
GGCCCTCCGACGATGAGGGCCTCCAGTGCGGCCAAGGCGGCCTCGGGTGTGCGGTGGGGGTGGGCGGCGACCTCACGCAGACGCCCCACCAGGCCGGGAGTGAGGGGGGTGCGCAGGCCCACCGAGTCCAGGACCAGGGCACGGGCGTGGTCGCGGACCGGCCGAAGGGCGGCGTTCCACAGGAGTTCGTCGTAGAGGGCCCCCAGCCGCCCGTCCCGGAGGTCGGACGCACGGACGGTGTGCGCCGCGGCGGCCCGTCCACCTCGCCCGTCGAGGGGCACGACCGCGGGGGCGAGGGGTTCGGGCTCCGTAGGAGGGGACAGCAGGGCGAACTGACCGTGGCCGTCCACGACCCGTTC
>CALGOD010000196.1 GCA_937957845.1 uncultured Nocardiopsis sp. | reverse complement strand
GGCGAGCCCGACACCACACCCGAACACCAACGACTACTCTCCGTGATCATGGGGCCTGGTGTCGACACTCCGCCGAGGGCAGACGGAGGACGAGAGTTTGACGTACATTGGGAGGAGCCTCCTTAGCTGAGGCATACCTCGGTCGAGACCTACCTCAGTGCTTTTGTCCGGACCCTCGCGCGCCGGACCCGCTTAGGGACCGCGTCCTCCGCGCACACCCTTGAGGAAGCCATGCTGCTGGAACAAGAACGCCGGGACGTCTGTCTGACCGCCCGGGCCCTCGCCGCGCAAGCGGGCACCGCTCCCGGCGAGGCGGGCACGGTCAGCGTCCGTAACGGTGACCTGGTGGTCGTCACCCCTCACGGGGTGGCCCTCGACCAGATCCAGCCCTCCGACTGTCCCGTGATGTCACTCGACGACCGTGTGCTCGAAGGACGACGCGCCCCGGCCGCCGAGACCACCCTGCACATGGCGGTGCACCGCCTGACCGCCGAGCACGGTCGCGACGTCACCGCCGTGGTGAACGCCTTCACCGCCGACACGGTCGCGGCGTCCTCGGTCCTGGTCGAGTTGCCCCCGATCCACCATCGGGCCGCCGCCCTGGGCGGGGCGATCGCCGTCACCCCGTACACCACCTACGGCACGGGCGAGATCGCCGACCACGCGGTCAAGGCCCTCAAGGGCCGCGACGCCGCGTTGCTCGGCGGCCACGGCGGGCTGGCCCTGGGCCGGAACCTGACGCACGCGTTGGAGAACCTGCGCCTGCTGAACTGGCTCAGTTCCACCTACCTGAACGCCCGCCGGTTCGGCGAACCTCGTGTGCTGTCCGAGGACGAGCTGGCCCGGGTCCGCGAACGCGACGCCTACGGCTGGGCCGGGCCGGACATCTTCTGACCGGTCCCGGCCGTGGCCGATCACATCTCCTCGTCCTCCTCGTCGAGGATCTCGTCAGGGCGGTTCCAGGCCAGGTAGCAGGCGGGAAAGGACGCGTGGCACATGCTCGTGACGAGCACCAACGGCACCAGGACCATGAACGCGACGTCCGCGCGCATGTCCCCGCCCGCCGACCAGCCGCCGAATCCGCAGGTCACCGCGACCAGCAGTGTCAGCAGTGCCGCCGTCACATGGTGTCCCAGCAGGGTGGCCCGGTCCATCTCCGACCGCTGGAACTCGTCCACCCCCTCGTAGCCCACCACCCAGCGCGCCGCCACGTTGAGCTGCGTGCCGAGTACCGCGGCCCCGACCAGAAAGACGAGGAAGACGGCCACCAAGAGGGACGCGTACGGGGACCCGATCCCGATCGAGGCCGCGAAGGCGGCCGAGGCCACGGCGTTGACCAGAGCGAACGCGACCACCGCCTGGCGGCGACGGGAGCGCGTGGCCCAGAACCGGCGCCGGCGCGGGTCTTCGACGAAGGCGTGGAGTCTCTCCTGCTTCCTCGTGTCGAGCTTGTTGACGAACATGGTGTCGCTCCTTGGGTCGCGAACGTCTACTGGCCGATACGGGGGAAGGGTTCGGTGGAGAAGACGACCTCCACCGGAACCTCGAAATAGCGAGCGATGCGCAACGCCAGATGGAGACTGGGGCTGTACTCGCCCCGCTCCAGATAGCCGACCGTCTGGTAATGCACGCCCAGGGCCTCGGCCAGCTGACGACGGGACACGTTCCGCTCGGCCCGCAACATCGCGATCCGGTTGTGGATGGTCTCGCCGCCCCCGGTCGCCGCACGCGTGCGGCGACCGGTCGTCCTACCGTTCTCAGTGGACACGGTTCATCGCCCTCTCTCGAACAGCCCGACCCCTCGAACCCGACTCGTTCCGGGCCGGCCATCGCAGCGCCCACCGCGCGGCGGCGAACCACGGGACCAGGACGCCCCCCGCCACGTGAGGCGGCCACCGGCTCCCCGTGATGTCGAGGGCCGCCTGGTCGGCGGACGGCGATGCCGCGCGCGTGCCCGGACCGATCCAGGAGACGGGAGAAGAGCCGGACCAGGGTCCGGACCCGGTCGGACGTGATCTCGATGGGCACCACGACACCCGAGATCGCCGCCTCTCATCGCCGTACCGGGGAGCCTGTCCCAGGACCTCCACCTCGCCCGCGGAGCGCCTGCGAAAGCCCTCCAGAATCCCGACGGTGGTGGGCTCACCCTCACCGTCGGGCCCTGGAAGGGCGACGACCTCATCTCTCCTGACGGTGATGTCCACACCTCTGAGCACCTCGGTGGCGCCGTAGTCCATCCGCGGACCGCGGGTGCTGACCACGGTCTCCTCCACCGTCCCGGACGCCTGCGCTCTCGCTCTGAATACCGTTGGGCCCATCGACCTTCCTCATCTGACCTCTACTGCGATTGATAGTACATGTACTACATTCATGAGCATAGGGGGTACAGGAGAACGGATCTTCAGTACAGGTCACAGCAGGGCGACTACCAGGGAGAGAGAACGCGGATCAGGGAACACGCATGGACAGAGGGCCGATACGAGGCGTACCAACGGTCTCGTTCCGGCACCGTCCGCTGCGGAGGCGGGGTTTCGGGCACGTCCCTGCGGACAGATGACAACCAGGTAGGAATACTCATGCCATCCCGCGCCCCGAGCGGGACAATGGGCGAGGACCACCCGGACCGACAGGAGACCCCATGCGCTGCAGCAACATCAGGCTCCTCGTCAACGACTACGAGGCCTGCTTCCACTTCTACTCACAGGTGCTCAAGCTTCCCCTGCTACGGGGCGACGAGAACAGCCGCTACGCCGAGTTCGACGTCGCGTCCACCACACGGCTGGCCATCAACCAACGTGAGGTGATGGCCGAGGCCCTGGAGACCGACATGGCCGACCCCCAACTCCCCCACCAGGACCGGCTCGCGGTGATCTTCGAGGTCGACGACGTGGACGCCACCGCCGCACGGCTCGTCGCCAGCGGCGCCCGCCAGGTCATGGAACCACGTGACTGGACGGCATGGGGCATCCGCGCTGCCCACTTCCGTGATCCCGACGGCTACCTGCTGGAGATCAACCGCCCCCTGATCCCCCTGTCCGGACTCTGACCTTTCCGAACCCGTCCGCCCTCACCGGACCACGTGCCCCATCAGAAGTTCGTTCACCTTGTCCGCGCGCTCGACACCGACGAGGTGCGCGGCGCCGAAGACCACCTCGAACCGTGAACCGGCGATCCCATCGGCCAGCCTGCGTCCGTGCCCCGGCGGCAACAGCGGGTCGTGGGCGGCCGACACCACCAGGGTCGGCACCTGTACCGCCGCGACCAGATGGCGCTGGTCCATCGTGGAGATCGCTTCGCACATCGAGGCGAACCCCTGTGCGTCCAATTCCCGGAACTCCTCGGTGAACCGGGCCACCACATCCGGATGTTCCTCGCTCATGGCCGGGGTGAACCAGGGCAGCGTCACCTCGGTGGCCACCGAGTCCAGACCGGACTCACGCACCCGCGAGGCGATCTTGTGCCACCCGTGGGTGCGGGGCGTGCGGGGTCCCGCGGCGAGCAGCACGAGTCGGTCCAGTGTGCGCGGCGAATTGGCCGCGATCCACACCAGCAGCGAACTACAAAGTCCCGCACCTACCGCGGAGACCCTCGTCAGCCCCTGGGACTCCAGGAGCCCGAGCACGTCCAAGGCGAGGTCCTCGATCGTGTAAGGGCCCTCGGGAGCCGAGGAGGAGCCGTGTCCGCGGTGTTCCACACGCAGTACCCGCCGGTGGCGCGTCAGCTCCGGCATCTGTGGTTCCCAGACCGACGTCCTCGTCCCGAAAGGCGGCACGAGCAGTACGACGGGCGCGTGTCTTGGTCCGTCGAACCGGTACTGGAGTGCGGTTGTCGCCATGAGACCTCCCGGCCGTCAGGCTATCGGCCGGGCCCTTTTCCGGGCCCTCGAAGATTCGTTGATTTCCCGTCCAGTGGAGGACGGAAACCGACCGCCATGCTTTCTAGGGTTTCTGACACCGAGCCGAGAACGTCGAGAAAGCGGTGGTCATGGTGGCAACGGCGAAGGTCACGACCCTGGACGCCGAGCGCGCCTCCCTCCTGGGGATGCTGGCGGAACAACGGAACTTCCTGCGCTTCACCCTCAAGGGCCTGGATCAGGAGCAGGCCGTCGAACGCACCACAGTGAGCGAACTGACCCTTGTGGGCCTGGTCAAACACGTGACCCAGGTCGAACGCAACTGGATCAGGTTCATCAGGGAGGGCGCACCGCGGAACGTGGACTACGAGGACCCCGCGTCCCACCACGAGCACGAGAACGGCTTCCGGCTCGTCGACGGCGAGACCCTCGCCGGTGTCCTGGCCGACTACGAGCGGGCGGAGGAGGAGACCGAACGGTTCATCGCGGACCTACCGGACCTGGAGGTCTCCCACAGACTTCCCGACGCCCCCTGGTTCCCCGAGGGTCTGTCGTGGTCGGCCCGCGACGTCCTGCTGCACCTGCTCCGGGAGACCGCGCAGCACTGCGGCCACGCCGACATCCTGCGCGAGTCCCTGGACGGCCAGAAGACCATGGGCTGAGGGAACCGGACGGTCGACCCCGGCGACAGAGCACGAGGGCGCTCCGTCGTCGGGGGAGCACCCCCGAAAAAGGTGGCGAGGGTCGCTTCCGCATCCCCCCTCAAAGTACGGAAGCGACCCTCGCGCAGGGAGCGGCCGGCGATTCCTCCCCCCTGGAATCGCGGCCTTGAAGGCCTGCCACGGAATCGAACCCGTCGTTCCGTGTTGATAGAGACACTACCCACCCCACCAGCGAAGAACAACCCTCTGTCACGAGAAACTACTTAAAGTGATCGTCACTCCTCGTTCGATGCCGTACCAAGCGTGCGTGGCGAGCGTCAAACCGGGGTCATGAGCGAATACCCGCCCGACACGCTTAGCCTGGTCTCGTGAGATCACCGCTCCTCAGCCCACGGTGGCTCGGCATCCACCTGGTCGCCGTGCTCGTCGCCGTCGTCTGTGTCGCCGGCACCTCGTGGCAGTTCGTCCGGTCCTTCGAGCCCGACCGGGAGGTCATCACCAACCCGGTGGAGGACCTCGCCGGAGCCGTCCCGCTCTCGGACCTGCTCGAACCCGGCGAGTACATGCACCCCGACACCTTCGCCAACAGCGCCGTCGAGGTCACCGGCCACTATGACGCCGACGCCCAGCTCCTGGTGCCCCGCCACCCCGACGGCGTGCACGGCCACGACGTCATCGTCCCCTTGGTCACGGGCGACGGTTCCGCCGTCACCGTGAACCGGGGTTGGGCGAAGGAGGGGCAGGACATCCCCCCACCGCCCGAGGGCGAGGTCGACGTCACCGGCTGGTTACTGCCTCCGCAGGACTCCGGGCCACTCGTGCCAGGCGAGCCCCCGGAGGGCCATGTCGAGCGCATCGCCACGTCGGTGCTGGTCAACGAGTGGGACCATCCCCTCTACGAGGGGTACATCGTCCTGCCCGAGCAGGACCCGGCCACGGCGTCGCTCACACCCGTCCCACCGCCTGAGCCTCCCGTCGGCGTCAAGATCAACTGGCGCAGTCTCAGCTACACCGTGCAGTGGGCCATGTTCGGCGTCTCCGGCGTGGTCTTCTGGATCATCCTGATGCGCCGGGAGGTCAAGGAGGCCCGTTCCCGAAGGGAAGGGGCCTCACAGGAGACGGAGGATCAACCGGCGGTCGCGGGTTCCTGAGCCGCCCGGTCCTTCGCCTGCTCCGACTTGACGATCCGGTGCTCGACCACGAACCCGAGCACCGGGATCGTGCCGGCGAGCGCCACGCCCAGCGTGCGTGAGGCGCTCCAGCGTCGGTCCAACGCCACCCACAGCACCACGAGCACGTAGACCATGTAGATGTAGCCGTGCGGCATGGCGATGAACAGCATGAGCGGGGACTCAGGGCCGAACCAGTGCTCCATGCCCTCTGGCGCACCGACCAGGGAGAAGCGGGCGGTCTCCCCCACCAGGTACTTGGCGGGCATGGCCACGAAGGTCAGGCCCAGCAGGAAGATCCCGGTCACGTACGCGAGCACTCGGTACAACGCGAACGACACACGGCTTTTGTCCACGGCTGATCCACACCCCATCCAACGACTGCGCCCTGCCCCGGCGTGCGCTCATGCCGTCTCCGAGCGGGCAGAATCAGCCTAAGCGCTGTCCTGCCCCTCGGAGTCCCGGGGTGGACCGGACGGGGCGATCTCACATCCTCGTAGGTGGATTCACTTGGCCGCACCCCTGTCAGGGCTGCTCCAGCGGCCGTCGGACTCGGTGGTCCACGCCTTGGGGATCATCCGCAGCGTGAGGTAGGCGTCCACCAACCTGATCGGGAAGAACAACAGACCGTAGAGCAGGTAGGACGGACGACGCCGGATCGCCGCCATCAGGCAGGTGAGCATGTAGTCGGGGATGAAGAGTCCGATCCCGAGGGCCAGCAGCGGCAGGAAGGCGGTGACCGCGGTCCAGACCTCGCCGAAGAACGGCAGACTCAACACGGGCTCCCCGCCCACCGTCCCGGCGAGGACGAACAACCCCACCACCGAGGTCACCAGCAGCAACAACGAGACCAGCACGACCTCCAGGATGTACAGCGACAGGAACACCCAGAACAGGCTCGGCCACATCCGGTGGCGCCGCACGGTCTGCCAGAAGCCCAGAGTCCATCGGCTGACCTGCTTGTAGTAGTCACCGAGGGTGAAGGGATCCTGGCTGTAGGCCTTGGTGTCGGGTTCCATCGAGATCCTGCCGAGGCGCTTGTGATGCACCTCGAAGGTCATGTTGAAGTCCTCGATCACCAACCCCTTGGGGTTGACGTCGATCTCCTTCAGCGCTCGGCTGCGGTACACGCTGGCGAAGCCGGGGACGATGAAGGACACGTTGGCGTACCGCCAGGTCTGGCCGAACCGCAGGAAGTACTGGAGCATGAAGTACAGGCGGTCGCGGTAGGCCGAGATCATCCGGCCCACGAACGTCCGCTCGCGCGGCTTCCACTCCGAGACCACGAATCCCGCGACGGCCGCCACCGAGGGATCGGTCAGCTGACGCCGGGCTCCCTCCACGTACCCGGCGTCCAGTTCGGTGTCGGCGTCCAGGATGACCACGCCGTCGTAGTTGTCGGTCAGCTCGAACTCCTCGATGACGGCCTCGATCGCCCCCGCCTTGCCGCGGTTGTTGAGGAGTTCGAGGACGTTCACACCGCTCTGCGCGGCGATCTCGGCGGTGGAGTCCTTGGAGGAGTCCGAGACCACGTAGATGTCCCAGCGGTTGAACAGGCTCATCGCCGAGGAGATGGCCCCGCTGATGACCGGTTCCTCGTTGTGCGCCGGGATGATGACGGCCAGGGAGATGGCCTCGGTTCCGCTGTCGGCCGAGTCCTCCTCGGGGATCTGCGGGGAGCCCTCCTCGGGGACCTGCGGGGAGCCCTCCTCCACGGCGAGCTCCTGCAGATCCCCGCCACGCCCGGCCTCGTCCGACTCGGCCACGGCAGTGCCCCCGCCGCCCGAGCCGACCAGGACGCGTAGGGGTGTCCTCTCCTCCAGGGCGCGGTCACGCCGGGATCTTCGGGCCATCGCGCGTACCGAGTCGTCTCCCACGCGTAGGAGTCCGACAAAGGTCCACAGCAACAGGTTGGCGCCGAAGGCCAACCACAGGAACAGGTAACCGAGGGTGCCCAGCCCAGAGACCGCCGCCATGTCCGTCGCGAAGCCGAACCAGTAGACGAACAGCGTGACGGCCAGGGCCAGGGCGATCAGCCCTGTCAGCAGGCCCCCGATGAAACGAACGGTACGCACAGCGCTAGTACCCCTCCGAAGTTATCAGTTTCGGACCGACATTAATCACAAAGTCGGTGTTATGTTGACGCCTTGTGACGGCGTTGGGTTCACCCGGCTTCGCGTCCTATGTAGGCCACGGAAATCGTATACACGAGCTTGTCGAAGGTGGTACCCATAAGAAGGCATTTTGAGGTCAGTGGCGTGGCGTCAGCACCACTTCACCATAAAAAGCCTAGATCTCGGAAAAATTAAGGCAAAGTGACCTGTGTGAAGAAGGAGAACATCTGACGTGAGCGAGACACCGCCTTCGCCCCCGCCGGATCATGCCGGCGACACGCGGGCCGCAGAGCAGCAGGATCGTCCCGCCGCACGAGGCGGCGCGACTTCCCGAGTCACCGTGGCGCTACACCAGCCCCACTATCTTCCCTGGTTGGGGCTTTTGGACAAGATCGACCGATGTGACCTCTTCATCGTCTTGGACAACGTCCAGTTCGAACGCCGCGGATGGCAGAACCGAAACTACGTCGCGGGAAGCGGAAAGCCCGTCCTCCTCACCGTTCCGGTCACCCAGGGAAGCAGGAACGACCGCATACGGGACAAGGTTGTTGATAACAATCAAAAATGGAAGTCCAGACACTACAAGGCCCTCGCGGAACACTGTTACCGTAAGGCTCCATACTGGAGGGACTACCGCGACGAAATCGCCCATATGTACGAAAAGGAGTGGGAGAGCCTCGCGGACTTGGCCGTCGCCACCACGCGCATGCTGATGCGGGGGTTCGGGATCGACACGCCCCTGTTGCTCGCCAGCGAGATGGGGGACTTTCCTGGACACAAGAGCGAACTCCTGGCCCAGATCTGCGCCAAAGCGGGAGCCACCACCATGCTCTCCGGTGACGGCGCCAAGGACTATCTGGAGCCCGAGACCCTGAGCCATTACGGGATCGACGTCCAGTGGCAGCGGTTCCGTCACCCGGTCTACCCGCAGCACGCACGCGGGCCGGACGACTTCGTGCCCCGCCTGTCGGCGATCGACCTTCTTCTCAACACAGGACCGGAGGCCCTGCACGTACTCCGGCAGGCCAGAGCCCAGAACTGATCCGTACGAGTCCACCACCGCATCGCGCCACCGGGCGCCGTGTCACGCCCAAAATTCGGGCAACACCTGTTCACTCTCCGATGAAAGGACGAAAACGAGCATGACGATGGACTGGTCACAGGAGCGGATCCTGGTCTACGCGCCCCATCCCGACGACGAGACACTCGGCTGTGGCGGCCTCATGAGCAAGGCCAAGGCCGCGGGAGCCGAGGTGTTCGTCCAGTTCCTCACCGTCGGAGACACCGCCGATCTGTCACCGAAGGGCTTCTCCACCGCGGAGGAACGCTACGCGGAGATCAAGAAGGTCGCCGACCACTTCCGCTGGGACGACTGGGAGATGGCCCTCCCCGGTGACCAGTACCACCTGCGTCTGGACGCCGTTCCTCGCGTCGACCTCGTCCAGCTCATCGAACGTGAGAGCCCGCTGTCGATCGAACGACTCCGTCCGACCGTGGTGTTCACTCCGCACCGCCTCAGCTACAACCAGGACCACAAGGCCGTGGCCGAAGCCGTGCACACGGCCCTGCGGCCCTCCAACACCGCGCTGCGCCACCACCCGCGGCTGGCCCTGGCCTACGAGGA
>CALGOD010000195.1 GCA_937957845.1 uncultured Nocardiopsis sp. | reverse complement strand
CGGTCCCTCACCGGTCCCTCACCGGTCCGCCGATCGCGCCCCATCCCGTTCCGGGGCGCGCCGGGTCCGCCTCCGGAACGCGCACCACCGCGTCGGTTACGGTGACGCTGACGCCGGCCGTGTGCCCGCATCCCCAGTTGACGTGGAGGTCGACATGTCGTTCGTTCCCACCGCGCCCATCGGCAGGAGTGAGGCCGCCAGGGCGGTCATCGAAGCCAAACAGCGCAGGAACCTCACCTGGGAGGCCATCGCGGCGGAGCTGGGCCGTTCCAAGGTCTGGACCACCGCGGCCCTGCTCGGCCAGCACCGGATCAGCGACGAGATGGCCTCGACCGTCGGCGACCTCCTCGGCCTGGAGGAGGCGGTGGTCCAGGCCCTGCGACTGCCGCCGCAGCGCGGAGCCGACGCGGTGGACACCACCGACCCCGCGGTGTACCGGCTGGAGGAGATGATCCAGGTCTACGGCGGGGCGGTCGCGGAGCTCATCCGCGAGGAGTTCGGCGACGGCATCATGAGCGCGATCGACTTCGAGATGGACTTCCGACGTGTGGAGGACCCGCAGGGGGACCGCATCGTCCTCACCCTCAACGGGAAGTACCTGCCCTACCGCGAGTTCTGACGGCCGCCGCACATCCCGCCCCCGGCGCTCGCGCACGGGGGTCACCGGGGCCCGTTCCCCCCTCGGGTGCCCGACTCATGACGGCGGGGCCCGGCGGAGCGCCGGCCCGTGGCCGAGCGGCCCCGCCGGGCCCCGGTGTTCGATGGGGTCAGTGCCGTCCGGCGCCGACCTCGCTCCTGCCCTCGGAGGGCCTTTCCACCCCGGTGTCGCCGTCGGCGGCCTCGGAGGCGGACGCCTGCGACGCGCGGCTCCGCTCCAGGGCCGACCCCTCCACGTCGATGTCGGGCAGCACCCGATCGAGCCACCGGGGCAGCCACCAGGCCGCGTTCCCGGCCAGGTGCATGACCGCCGGGATCAACAGCATGCGGACCATGAACGCGTCGACGAGGACGCCGAAGGCCAGGGCGAAACCGACCGAGCTGATCATCATCGTGTCGGAGAAGATGAAACCGCCGAAGACCGAGATCATGATGATCGCCGCCGCGGTGACCACCGCGCGCCCGGCCCGGAAGCCCTGTACGACGGCGAGCCGGGCGGGTGCGCCGTGCACGTACGCCTCGCGCATGCCCGTACCGATGAAGAGCATGTAGTCCATGGCCAGGCCGAACAGGATGCCCACCAGGAGCGTGGGCAGGAAGTTCAGGATCGGCCCGGGGTTCTCCAGGCCGATGGCCCCCGCGAGCCACCCCCACTGGTAGACGGCGACCACGCCGCCGAGCGCGGCGAAGTAGGACAGGATGAACCCGAGCGTGGCCACGACCGGGACGAAGATCGACCGGAACACCAGCAGCAGGATGACCAGTGACAGTCCCACGACCACCGCGAGGTAGGTGGGCAGGGCGTCGCTGAGGGTGGCGGAGATGTCGATGTTGCCGCTGGCCATACCGGCGACCCCGAGCGTTCCGGTGCCGTGGACGGGCTCCATGGCGCGGAGGTCGTGCACCAGCTCCTCCGTCGACTCGCTCGCCGGACCCTCCACCGGGAGGACCTGGAAGATGGCCAGGGTTCCGTCCTCGGTGACGTCGATCGGCGCCACCGCGGCGACGTCGTCGTGGGAGTGGATCGCCTCGGCGACCTCGTGCTGGTACCGCTCGGCGTTGGCCTGGGCCGATTCCTCATCGGGGCCTCCGGGAAGGTCGGCGGTGACCAGGAGGGGTCCGTTCTGGCCGTCGCCGAAGTTCTCCGAGACGATGTCGTAGGCCCTGTTCTGGGTGGAGTCGGCGGGCTGTGAAGAGCCGTCGGGCATGCCCAGACGCAGGTCCAGCACGGGCAGGGCGATGACGCCGAGCAGGAGGACGGCGAGCGCGGCGCGGCCGAGCGCGGCGCCGTGGGACATCGGCTTGAGCCGTTCCTCCCCGCTCCCGGTGTCGGGGCCCTGTCCGTTGCCGGAGGCGAGGCCGTCGCGCTCGCGGCGGGAGAGGATGCGCATACCCACCAGGGACAGCAGGGCCGGGACGAGCGTCACCGCGACCAGGACGGCCAGCAGGATGGCGATGGCGCCCACGCT
>CALGOD010000194.1 GCA_937957845.1 uncultured Nocardiopsis sp. | reverse complement strand
CGCCTGGACACCGTCATCGAGGGGGACCACCTGGCCGTCATCGGCATGCGTGAGCCCGAGCCGCACGACCGCGCCGCCATCCTGCTCACCAACCCCTACGAGTTCCCCACCCAGGCCTTCGTCCGCGAGTCCACCGAGGCCCTCGACGGACTCCCCATCGTCGGCGGGATGGCCGACGGTATGCGCGGAGAGGAGTCGGTGCGGCTCTTCTGCGAGGGCGAGGTGGCCGAGAACGGCGCCATCGGCGTCATCATCGGCGGGGAGAGCGTCCTCGCCACCCTCGTCAGCCAGGGCTGCCGTCCCATCGGGCCGCCCATGACCGTCACCAAGGCCGAGGGCAACCTCCTGATGGAGCTCGCGGGGACGAACGCCTACGAGAAGCTGGAGGAGCTGGTGGAGGGACTCTCCGACCAGGACCGCGAACTCGCCGAACAGGGCCTGCACGTGGGCATCGCCATGGACGAGTACGCCGACGACCACGAACAGGGCGACTTCCTCATCCGCACCCTCGTGGGGGCCGATCCCGAGCTCGGGGCCCTCACCATCGGTGACATGGTCGAGGTCGGCCAGACGGTCCGCTTCCAGGTCCGCGACGCCGGCACCGCGGACGAGGACCTCGCCCGCAGACTCTCCGACTTCGGCGCCGCACACTCCGTCGGGGCGGGGTTGCTCTTCTCCTGCAGCGGCCGTGGATCCTCCTTCTTCCCGCAGGCCGACCACGACGTCCTCGCCGTCCATCGCGCTCTGGGCATCGACGCCGTCGCCGGTTTCTTCGCCGCCGGAGAGATCGGCCCCGTGAGCGGGGTGAACCACGTGCACGGGTTCACCGCGTGCCTGCTCGCCTTCGGGTGAGGAGACAAGGGCAGGGGCGGGCGCTGCCGTGCCCTTTCGCCTCGTGCTCAGGTGCGGATGACCACGGTGCCGGCGACCCGGTCGTGCAGAGCGCGACCTCGGCCGTCACCGAGCGCGGCCATCGACTCGGCGAGGGTGAAGATATGGCCCAGGATCGGCAGGGACTGAGGGAACCCGAAGAAGGCGGACCTGCCCATGGCCTGTCCCTGACTGAGTCTGCCCCCGTCGGAGGCGCCGACCACCTTGATCCCGAGCATCATCTTGCCGAGTGTGCGGCCCCAGGTGGCCAGGTACAACCAGTCGTAGAAGAACAGCAACAGCCCCCAGCCGAAGAAGAACAGCAGGGCCCACAGGGCGCCCTCGGCATCGGTGCTCTGCGTGTTCCCGGTGAGGGCCACCGTGACCACGGCCATGATGACGAAGCACGCCACGGCGGCCCCGACGACCAGGATGTAGTCGATGAGCCGGGCGGCCAGCCTGCGGCCGAAGGTGGCGAGCTCGGCCCCGGGAGGCAGGGACGCGCCCGGCCCCGGAACCACTCCCGGTGGCATACCGGGGACCATGGGGTGACCGGGTCCTCCCCAGGCACCGGAAGGGTGGCCCGGGGCGGGCTGTCCCCAACCGGGCGGCGGGCCACCGGGGCCCCATCCTCCGGCCGGGGGCGGATACGTGCCGGGATACTGCTCCTGGGGATTCCAGTAGGGCGAAGACATGGCGACGGGGGTCCTTCGGTTCCTCGGTGGGCGGTTCCGTGGGGGGCGTCGGGGGTCTGGTACGAGAGTGTTCTTTGAGACTACGACGCCGGAGGCCCTCGAAGGGATCCCTTCGGGGGCCTCGAAGAACGCGGGACGTGACACGTGGGGTCGGTGCCGGGCCCGTGGAAGGCCCCACCCCAAAGCGGTGGGGGCGGCTCGTCGCCGCCCCCGACCTGATCCGCGAGTTCCGTGTCACATGCCGTTGTAGGGGACGGCGTCGATGATCTCCACACCCAGGCTCTTACCGTTGGGGAGTTCGTAGGTGACGCTCTCTCCCACCCGCTTGCCGTTGATGGCCGAGCCCAGCGGCGACTTCGGAGAGTACACGTCGATCGGGGAGCCGCTCTCCTCACGCGAGGCGAGCAGGAAGGTGACCTCGTCCTCGTCGCCGTCGAACTTGACGGTGACGGTCATGCCGGGGCTGACCACGCCCTCGGTGTGAGGTGCTTCGCCGACCCTCGCGGTACGCAGGATCTCGGTGAGCTGGAGGATGCGGGCCTCCATCTTGCCCTGCTCCTCCTTGGCGGCGTGGTAGCCGCCGTTCTCCTTGAGGTCGCCCTCCTCCCGGGCCGCCTCGATCTTCTCCGCGATCTGGATGCGCCCCTCACCCGTCAGGTGGTCCAGCTCGGACTTGAGCCGGTCATACGCCTCCTGCGTGAGCCAGGTGACATTGTCATCGCGGGTTTGGGTCACGGGAACTCCTTGTGAACTAGTAGCAAAGGCCACCATGCGGCCTGAGCTGAACTTACGAGAATATCACCGTGCGTTGTCGCACACGGGTTCTCCTGGTCCGACGTCATCGCCGGACCCACGGGAAGGGGTTCGCTGGGCCGGTCCGGTGGACCGGTCGTGCGAACCCGGGGCCTCGGGTCAGTCCTGGGAACCTTGTTCCCTGCAGGAGGCCACT
>CALGOD010000193.1 GCA_937957845.1 uncultured Nocardiopsis sp. | reverse complement strand
ACTCGGGATCGATGAAAGGCCCCACCGCACACGAGGGTGCTCCCGGCCGTCACCGGGAGCACCCTGGCATCGGGACCAGACCGGGGGAAGGCTCAGCCGTTCTCCTGCTTGAGGCGCTGGGCGAGCATCTTCTTGCCCTGCTCGCCGGCCTTCTGATTGTTCTCCTGAATCCGGGTGAACCAGCGCGCGAGTTCCTCGTCGCCCTGGCTCTTGGCGTCCTTGATGTAGCCGTCCAGGCGCCACACGTTCTCCAGCGACTGGTGGATGGCCCAGACCAGGTTGTAGTTCTTGTCCTTGAGCGGGCTCTTCGGCTCCTCGGCCATGGCGACCTCCTTCGTGGTGTGCTTTCCCCTACCGGCGTCCCACTGCCCGAACCGGCCGGTTCATACACACCGCGACATGCGGTGACTCCAAGCGATTGCGGACCTTTGACCGGACCCGAGCGAAAAGGGGTGGACGGTGAGAGAAGGCTCCCGCACACTGCTGGTCACCGTGGGAGCCATCGCACGAACGATGAAGGGGAACGCATGGCCGTTCAGGGCCTGACAGAGGTGTTCGATTCGAGCCAGGGCCGTGTCCGCTGGGCGAGTACGGGGACGGGACCGGCCGTGGTCCTCCTCCACGGAACCCCGTTCTCCTCCTACGTATGGCGGGACGTCGCCACCGCGCTTTCCTCCCAGCACCGGGTGTACCTCTGGGACATGCCGGGATACGGCTCCTCGCAGATGAGCGTGGGCCAGGAGGTGTCCCTCGCCGCGCAGGGCCAGGTCTTCACGGAGCTGCTGGAACACTGGGGGCTGGACGCGCCCCAGGTCGTCGGACACGACTTCGGTGGTGCCGTGGCACTGCGCGCGCACCTGCTCCACGGTGCCGTCTACTCACGTCTGGCCCTGGTCTCCCCTGTCGCGCTGGCGCCGTGGGGATCCCCGTTCTTCCGATTGGTGGGCGAGCACACAGAGGTCTTCGAGCGGCTGCCCCCGCTTCTGCACCGCGCCCTCGTACGTGAATACGTCACCTCCGCCAGCGCCACGGGGTTGCGCGCGGACCAGGTGGAGCGCCTCGTTCGGCCGTGGCTGAGCGAACAGGGACAGCCGGCCTTCTACCGGCAGATCGAGCAGGCCGACCAGGCGCACACGGAACAGATGCGGGACCTGTACCCGAACCTCGACCTGCCCGTCCTGGTGTGCTGGGGGCAGGAGGACACCTGGATCCGTCCTGAGCGGACCCGTACCCTCGCCTCGATGATCCCCGGTGCGCGACGGCGACCGATCGAAGGCGCGGGCCACCTCGTCCAGCTGGACGCGCCCGCCCAGCTGACCGCGGCCCTGACGGAGTTCCTCCAGGCGTGAGGTCGCTCGGAAGGCGGCCCAGGAAGACCGTCCGGGAAGCGGCCGTGCGATGTCCTGGGCCCCTGGGTGGACGGAAGCGTCACACAAAGCACCCGCCCGGACCATCGTGGACGAAGGTCACCGCCGAAGAGCCCGGGGAACTCCTGGACCACTCCGACCGCTACGCGCGGTCACCATCGG
>CALGOD010000192.1 GCA_937957845.1 uncultured Nocardiopsis sp. | reverse complement strand
CTATCGCTCCGCGTGGGACCTCTGGTTCCCGGCCCACCCGCCAGGAGCACGAGCGCCCTTGCCCGGGGCCTGGTTCAACGGTCCTCGGGTCCCTGTTCGGACTGCTCCCGGCCCGGGTCGGAGGGAGCCTGCCCCTCCGCGCGTGAGACGTCCTCGGGCAGGGCACCGGTGGCCGAGCCCCAGCACTCCACGTTGCGCAGGTCGGGCATCTTGGAGAGCGTGAACTGCGGGTCCAGGCCGTTGCGCAACTGGCGACTGTAGTCCTTCAGCAACCGGAACGCGATCCCCGACAGAGGGGCCAGGGCCAGCAGGTTGACGGTGGCCATGACGCCCATGGCGATGTCGGCGATGTTCCACACCAGGGTCAGCGGAGCCACCGAGCCGACGAACACCGCGACCAGGACCGCCCAGCGGAAGTAGGTCATGTTCCTGGGGCTGCTGTCCAGGAACATCAGGTTGCTCTCGCCGTAGTAGTAGTTGCCCAGGATGGAGGTGTAGGCCAGCAGGAACAGGATCACCGTGAGCGCGTGGACCGACCACGACCCCAGGTTGGACTCCAGCGCGCCCTGGGTGACCTGGACCCCCGGTTCTCCCCCGAACTCGGGGGCACCGAGCAGGACGATGAAGGCCGTCACCGAGCACACCAGCCAGGTGTCGAAGTACACGCCCAGGGTCTGCACCAGTCCCTGTTTGGCCGGATGGGAGACCGACGCGGCGGCTCCGGCGTTGGGCGCCGACCCCAGACCCGCCTCGTTGGAGAACATGCCGCGCCGCAGACCCTGCACGATCGCCGTGCCCACGCCTCCGGCGACGAACTCGCGCACCCCGAAGGCCGAGGCGAAGATGTCGGCGATGACCCCGGGCACCTCGCCGAGGTTGAGAATGACCACGTACAAGCCGATGAGGATGTAGAGGATCGCCATCAACGGCACCAGGCCCTGGGCCACGTAGGCGATACGCCGGACACCGCCGAAGATCACCAGCGCGGTCAGTCCCACCAGGAACAGGCCCACCACGGAGGCCAGGCCCGGTCCGGGGGACGCACCGAGTTCCTCCGCCGAGGTGGCGATGGAACCGGAGATGCTGTTGGCCTGCACGGTGTTGAACGCCAGACTGAAGGTCACGGTGATGATGACGGCGAACAGCACGCCCATCCACCGCTGCCCCAGCCCGTACTGCATGTAGTAGGCCGGTCCGCCCCGGAACCCGGTGCTGGTGCGCACCTTGTACAGCTGGGCGAGGGTGGACTCCACGTAGGACGCGGCTCCCAGCAGCGCGGCCATCGCCCACATCCAGAAGACCGCCCCGGGACCGCCGAGGACGATCGCGGTGGCCACACCCACGATGTTGCCGGTCCCCACCCTCGACGCCGCGGAGATGGCGAAGGCCTGGAAGGAGGAGATCTCCTTCTTCCCGTCGGGGGCGATCCCCGGCGCGGCCCTGATGACGCGGAACATCTCCGGCAACAGCCGTAGCTGCACGACCCCCGATCGCACGGTGAAGTAGGCGGCGAGGACGATGAGCAGTGGGATGAGGAAGTAGCTCCAGAAGAAGTCGTTGACGGCGATGATGGCGTTGTTGAGCGCGTTCACACGTTCCCCTTCAGGCTGCCTGCGGACCAGGGCCATCCCGCAACCTTCCACGCGGCCCGCAAGACGGCACCAACGGACACGCGGAGAAGCGTCGAATGGACGTCGTAAGAGTTCATCTCATGTGGTGAGCCCGCGGTGGCGGATCAAGGCACAGGCGGTGCCGGCAAAGGCGAGGAACCAGCACGGCCATGGACGGTCATGGAGAAGGTGGTGTGCCGATATCACGCCTTATACCCGCGCACCTGGGGATGGACCGACGCAACGACGAGGGGGACTCACATGCCACACACCGTGAGCCCGTCGGCGACGGCGGCGAGCTCGGGATACTCAGGGGTACGCGCTGCTCCTGTCGCGGCTGCGGTAGGGAATGACGTACCAACCCGGTCCCAGGGCTGGCGGGGACACACGCAGGCGCGTCGGAGGAATCCCGTACACGCGTGCCAGCGCATGGACGTAGTCAGGCCCAAGACGTGGTTGGCCGTGTTCCCACCGGCACAGCATCGCGAGGGATAAGTTGCTGTCGCCAGGCCGACAGCTAACACAAAGGAGCCGCCCATGGCGACGGCAAACAGCGCAAGCATCACTCTCCTGGTCCTCTACAGCGACCGTATGGAGGAGTGCCGCACCTTCTACACCGACCTGGGAATGCGCTTCGAACGCGAACAGCATGGCCAGGGCCCGCAGCACTATGCGGCCGTGCTCGACGACGGTTCCGTATTCGAGATCTACCCGGCCGCCGATCGCCGCACCGGCGCGGTCCGACTCGGCCTCAGCATCAAC
>CALGOD010000191.1 GCA_937957845.1 uncultured Nocardiopsis sp. | reverse complement strand
CCCCTACCGGTCACCAGGGCGGGGTACGGCGCGGAGAAGCTGGCCGAGGACCTGTGCGCGGTCCTGGAGGCGACCGTGCCCGAGGGACACAAGGCGGTGGTGGCCGGACACAGCATGGGCGGCATGACCATCATGGCGGCCGGCGCCCACCCGGTGTTCCAGGACAGAGCCGCCGCGGTCCTGCTCACCAACACCGGGTGCACGCAACTGCCCCAACGGTCGACCGCCGTCCCGCTGCCCGGCCCGCTGGGCACGCTCGGCGCGCACGTGTTCCTCAAGGCACCCCTTCCGTTGGGCCCCCGCAACATCCTCACCACCGCCGCGTTGAAGTCCATGGTGATGGGCAGGAAGGCGGACCCCCGCATGGTGCGGCTGTGCATGAGGATGGTGCACGCCTGCGATCCCGTGTGCCGTGGGTCGTGGGGACGCGTGATGAGCACGCTGGACCTGGAGGAGTCCACGCGTCGGATCACGGCGCCCACGGTCGTGATGGTGGGGACCGAGGACAAACTGACCCCGCCCTGGCACGCCCACCACATCGCCTCGCTGGTCGAGGACTGCCGGGAGGTCCTGGAGATCCCCGACGCCGGCCACATGGGACCGCTGGAGTATCCGGGGATCCTGGCCGACCGACTGGACCGGCTCGCCGCCGAGCACCTGGAAGGCCTGGCGAAGGCCGCCTGATCCGGCTCCGTTCCGTGAACGCCCCCGACCCGAGTGGACGGGGGCGTTCGCTGCGCCGGGCCCTCTTCGGAGAGGACGTCAGCGGAGCCGGGCGCCGTAGACGTGTTCGACCGTCATGGTCACGAGCACCCTGCGGTCGGCGACCATCGCCGACCGGTACTCGTCCCAGTCGGGGTGCTCTCCGGCGGCTCGACGGTAGTAGTCCACCAATGCCTCCACCTCGGGACCGTGGGGGTCGGTTCCGGGGCCGATCAGGGTGACGGTGCCCTCCGCCGTGGCCCAGGAGCGACCATCGGGACTGGTGACCTCCAGTGCGGCCCGCGGGTCCCGGCGCAGGTTCGCGGTCTTGGCCCGGTCCTGCGTCGTCGAGATGTGAAGGCGCTCGGCCTCCCGGTCGTAGAAGGGCGTGACGGGGGAGAGCTGGGGCCGGCCGTCCGCCTTGATCGTCGCCAGGACGCCGAGCCGGCTTCCCGCGAGCAGCGTGCGCGGGTCGAACGGTGTGTCGGTCATGTGCGGGGACACCTCTCTGCCGTGTACCGGGTCTTCTCGGCGACGCGGTGGGAGCCGGTCGTGAACGTCTTCCCGCGGACCCGCGGGAACGCCCGGCCATCGCCGTGTGGCCGCTGTCACCGTGACCATCATCCACGGTCCGACCGGTGAGGTCCCCCGACGAAGCGCGGAGGTCCGGTGCCGGCGTCTTCCCTTTGCGGATCTCGGGGTCAGACGGTGTCGCGCAGCAGCGTCGGCACCACGTACTCGGAGACCTCCGAGTGCACCTGGCGTAGGCGTGTCTGCACGGCCCGACGCAGCTTGGCCAGACAGTCGACCAGGGTGGTGTCGTCCCCCACCAGACCACCCTTGGCCACGACCGGTGTCCCGTCCAGCGGTCCGCCGCCCAGGTGCCCGTGCACCGCCAGGGGCACGATCTCACCGCCCACGTCGAAGGCGTGCACGTCCAGTTCGGCCAGCAGGCTCGCGACCAGGGCGCCACCGCTCAGGTACAGACCGCTGGGCAGCGCGTGGGTACCGGTGGTGTCGGCGACCCCGTTGATCACGTCCGCGACCAGCCGGGCGATCCGCTCGGGAAGTTCCGCCCGGGCCTGGGCCGGCAGCTCACGCACCCGCTCGGACGTGGTCACCACCCGGAGTACGCACAGTTCCGGAAACCCCGAGGAGGTCAGCTGGTCGGCCAACTCCTCGGCGACCTCGTCGGCGTGACCGTTCCCGGGTTCGCTCAGGGCCACCGCGTCCAGGTCCAGGAACCGGACCGCACCGGTCCGGGCCACCGCCTCCAGTTGACGGCGGGTCAGCTCCGTGGTGCTGCCCACCACCCCCAGCAGGGGCCCACGTGACCCGGCCTGGCCGCGCAGTCGCAGTGCGTAGGCCAGCAGTGCGCCGGTGGGGCCGGGGTCGGCCGCCAGCCACACGACGCCCGTGTCGTGGTGCGCGGTCGCGGCGGCTTCGGCGATGTCGGCCAGATGCTGCTCCGTACTCGCGTCGCACACGACGACGGGCTCGTCGCCGGCGAGGAGGTCGGCGGTGAGCATCGCCTGCGTCACCCGACGTACCGGCACGTGTCGCACCGCCAGGTCGGTCTGCTCGGCGAGCAGGTCGGCGACGACGCTGGTGGTCATCGGCCACAACGGGTCCAGTGCGAGCTCGGTGCGCTCCAGCGGCAGACCGTTGAGCAGCTGCGATCCGTTCTCGGTGACACGTCCCGACCCCGGGAAGGCGGGGACGAACAACACCCGTACGCGGGTGCCGACCGGGACCCGCTCGCGTACGGCGTCGTAGGCGGCCTCCAGTTCGGCACCGATGTTGCCGCGCAGTGTGGAGTCGGTGCGTTTGACCACCAACCCCACCGGCCACACGGCCTCGACCACGTCGGTGACCAGGTCCGCGGCCTGTTCGGGGGGTACATGGCGGCTGTCCAGGTTGGCCACGACCACGTCGTAGTCACCCACCACCCGGCTCACGTGCTCAGGGGTCACCGTGGCCACGCGCATCCCGGTACGGGCGAACCTGGCACCGGTGGCGTTGGCACCGGTGAGGTCGTCGGCGACCACGAGGACCTGGGCCACTGCACGTCTCCTTCGGTGTTCGTCGGCGTGGGGCCCTCCCCCGGAGTCGGGCACCGGGCCCGGGGAGTTCCCTGCATCCAACAGAGGCCCCAGGTCCTACGCCTGGGAGCGCCCGGGTGGAAGCGCTCACAGTGTGACCACGGAGTCCGTCCTGGCGCTGCGTCGGGCGGCCTCGATGACCTCCAGGCCGTGGATCACCTCGTGAGGGTCCACCGGCAGCGGTTCGCCCTCACCGACCGCGTCGCGTACACCCGCGTAGAACTCCTGGTAGGCGCCACGCTCGCTGGGCACCCGGCGGGTGTCACCGTCCACGCCGAGCACTCCCCAGTCCTGTTCGGGGACCACTCCCCAGTCGGGGGACCCCGGCTGTTCCCCCGCGGTCAGTCGGGCCTCCTGTCCGTCCATCCCGTGGCTGACGAACGCCCCCTTGTCGCCCAGCACCCGAAAGCGCGGGCCGTTCAGGGCGGAGAGCGCGCTCATCCACAGGTGGGAGCGGGTTCCCCGGGCGTGGTCGAGGGCGAGGAACACGTCGTCGTCCGCGCTGACCCCCTCACGCAGTGCGTCGATCTCGGCGTAGACGGAGGTGACCGGGCCGAGCAGGTTGACCGCCTGGTCGATCAGGTGCGGACCCAGGTCGTAGAGCAGACCGGCCCCTGCCTCGACGCCTCCGCTCTCACGCCAGGTCGGCTTGGGCCGCGGACGCCACCGTTCGAAGCGGGACTCGAACCGGTGCACCTGCCCCAGCGCGCCTTCCTCGATCAGCTTCCACAGGGTGAGGAAGTCCGCGTCCCAGCGGCGGTTCTGGTAAACGGTGAGCACCTGGTCCAGTTCGGCCGCCAGGTCGGTCAGCTCGCGTGCCTGGACCGAGCTCAGGGCGAACGGTTTGTCCACCACCACCGCCATGCCCGCCTCCAACGCGACCTTGGCCAGCGGTGCGTGCGTGTCGTTGGGGGTGGCGATGACCGCGATCTCGTAGCGGTGGGCGTCCTCCCACAGGGCGGCGGCGTTCGGGTAGACGGTGACACCGGGGTAGCGTTCCTCCGCGGCCCGGCGCCGGTCGGGGTTGCCCGTGACCACCGCGGCCAGGCGTAGTCCCGGGACCGCGTCGATCAGCGGCGCGTGGAAGACCTCGCCGCCCTTTCCGTAGCCGATGAGTGCGACGTGCAGCTCGGATCCGCCGTCGCCGGGTGTACTCGGTGCGTCAGCCATGCCCCCAATCTAGGGCGTGCGCGGCGGGGGACCGTCCGTCACGTGGCCACGGCCGGGTCCTGCGGCGTCTCCCGCTTCTCGGCGCGGGCCGCACCACGACGACGAGCCGCAGCCGGGGGCGGCCTTCGTAGCTCGTCTCCCCTTCGACGGCGTCTTCCGAAAACACCTTTCGCATCTTCGGCGGGCACACCCCCTCTTCTCTTCGTTACGAAAACTTT
>CALGOD010000190.1 GCA_937957845.1 uncultured Nocardiopsis sp. | reverse complement strand
GCCACGGAGGTCGCGACGAGGGTGAACGCTCCCTCCAAGCGCCCGCACACCGAGCGCATGGCCGCGGCGAGGTCGCCGTGCTCGGCCACCTCCAAGGCGAGCAGGTGCGCGGTCACCTCGGTGTCGGTGTCGGAGACGAACTTGCAACCCTTCTCCTCCAACTCCAGGCGCAGCGTCGCGAAGTTCTCGATGATCCCGTTGTGGACGACGGCCACACGGCGTCCGTCGTCCACGTGGGGGTGGGCGTTGACGTCGTTGGGGGCGCCGTGGGTGGCCCAGCGCGTGTGTCCGATGCCGGCTCCGTCACCGTCGATCGGACGCTTCTCCAACGCCTCGCGCAGGTTGGCGAGCTTGCCCGCCCTCTTCTCGGTGTGCAGGGCGCCGTCGCCCAGCACCGCCACACCCGCGGAGTCATATCCGCGGTACTCCAACCTCGCGAGGCCGCCCACGACGATATCCAGCGCCGGTTGCGGCCCGACGTAGCCAACGATTCCGCACATGGGCGCCAGCGTAGGGGAGAAAGGGGCCGGAATCGACCAACCACATCTCCATACCACTGGCTGTTTTCGCAGGTAGCGGTATAGACCATTTGGTGCACCAGGGGTAGACCGCGCAGGTGGGAGCGGGGTACGGGCGTGGAGTGGAACCGGTTCCACCTTCGCGGGAACGGGAAGAAAAAATCTGGATCCGTGTCGCCGAAAGTGTGCTTTCGGACACGTTCGTTCCCCAGGGCGGGGGTTGAGGGGACCACGTGATCAGCGCGGTGAGGTGCCTCGTCTAGTGTGGTCAACCGTGTCTCACGCGACGAAGAACGGCTTCTCCACGCCGTACGTGGAAATGGACCGGGCGGCCTGGGCGGCGCTCCGGGCCTCCACGCCCCTTTCCCTGACCGAGACGGACCTCGCCGAGCTTCGCGGAACCACCGACCCCACCTCCCTGGACGACGTGCGGGACGTCTACCTGCCGCTGTCACGCCTGCTCAACCTGTACGTGGGCGCGACCCAGCAGCGGCACGCCGCGGTGCGCGCCTTCCTCGGGGAGACCGGCCGCCCCTCACCGTTCATCATCGGTGTGGCGGGCAGCGTCGCGGTGGGCAAGTCCACCACGGCGCGGTTGTTGCGCTCCCTGCTCGCCCAGTGGCCCAACCATCCGAACGTGGAGCTGGTGAGCACCGACAACTTCCTCTACCCCAACGCGGTCCTGGAGGCGCGGGGGCTGATGCGACGGAAGGGCTTCCCTGAGAGCTACGACCGCCGCGCACTGGTGCGCTTCGTGTCGGAGATGAAGGCGGGCGCCGACCGCATCGACATCCCCGTCTACTCGCACCTGCGCTACGACATCGTCCGGGGTGAGCGGCAGACCGTACGCCGTCCCGACATCCTCATCGTGGAGGGCATCAACGTCCTCCAGCCGGCCGCCGCCGGACACATGGCCGTGGCCGATTTCTTCGACTTCTCCATCTACGTGGACGCCAGGGTCGAGAACATCCGGACCTGGTACCTCGACCGCTTCCGGGAGCTGCGCCGCACGGCCTTCTCCGACCCCCGCTCCTACTTCCACCACATGGCCACCAGTACCCGGGAGGAGGACGCCCTGCAGTTCGCGTCCGACACCTGGCGCACCATCAACGAGGTCAACCTCATCGAGAACATCCGTCCCACCCGGGGCCGGGCCACCCTGGTCCTGTACAAGGGCGAGGACCACCGCGTCCGCAGGGTGCGCCTGCGCAAGACCTGACCCCCGTCCCCCCGCCCTCGCCCCCGTCCTTCCCGACTGGAAGGCCCCATGCGTGCCGACCCCTTCGTGGCGTCCCACGCACCTCGCCTCCCCCGAAGACGCGGGGAAGTGGTTCGACCACGCTCCGACGGTCGGGTAAGGTGGAATCTCTTTTCGGCCGCACGCCCCGAGGGGCGTCGTGCGCTCTCACGGATCGGAACGAACCGGGCCCCCGCGGCGACCGGGGCGGGACCCGCACACGCGTGCCGACGCGACACCGTCCCGCCGAGCCCTCCGAGGTCGCCGCATGTCCACGACCGATCCCTCCACTCCGCCGGTGAACCCGGAACTCCAAGCCGAACGCGATCACCTCACCGTCGCCCGCGAAGCCCTCCGACGGATGCGCCGGAACGTCGAGGACAGTGAGCTCGTCCTCGGCGACGTCGTCAACGACAAGGTCACCAACGCGGCCCTGCGGCGCGGCCGTGAGCGCCGTCTCGCCGCCCTGGCCGACGTTCCCGGCACCCCGCCGTTCTTCGGTCGTCTCGACTTCGAACCCGGCACGGTCTTCCTGGAGGAAGGACCGCCCGGATCCGTCGACGCCGTCGAGGACGCCGCGACCTCCGAGGCCGACCGGGTGCGCATCGGACGTCGCCACATCCATGACGCCGCCGGACGCCCCATGGTCCTGGACTGGCGCGCGCCCATCTGCGTCGCCTACTACCGAGCCTCGCCCGGTGACCGGATGGGGGTGCGGGCGCGCCGGCGCTACGGCTTCACCACCCTCGACCGCGGGCCGCACGCCGAGCCGGAGGTGGTGCTCACCGCATTCGAGGACGAGGACCTCACCTCCTCCCCGAGCGGAGCGGAACAGTACACCGGTGAACTCCTCAGCGCCGAGATCGAGCGTCCCCGCACCG
Source organism: uncultured Nocardiopsis sp. (assembly GCA_937957845.1). GTDB lineage: Bacteria > Actinomycetota > Actinomycetes > Streptosporangiales > Streptosporangiaceae > Nocardiopsis. The sequence continues at coordinate 3,202 of CALGOD010000190.1, read as the reverse complement.
GCCCCATGCGCGACATCGTCGCCACCATCCAGCCCGAACAGGACGGGTTGGTCCGTGCTCCGCTGTCCACCACCCTGTGCGTGCAGGGTGCGCCCGGTACCGGCAAGACCGCCGTCGGCCTGCACCGTGTCGCCTTCCTGCTCTACACCGAGCGCGAGCGCCTCTCCCGGTCCGGGGTGGCGATCGTGGGACCCAACCGCTCCTTCCTCTCCTACATCCGCGACGTCCTGCCGGCCCTCGGAGAGGTCGACGTTCGACAGACCACCGTCACCGAGATGCTCACCGCCGGACTTCCCGAGCGCGCCCGTCCCGCCGCCGGATGGGTGCGCCGGGTGGAGGAACCCGCCGCCGCCAGGATCAAGGGCCGGGCGAGCATGGCCGAGGTGCTCCGCCGTGACCTGTGGTCCCGCCTGCGCACCCCGGAGGAAGCCGTCGTGGTCCGCCGGGGATCGCGTCGCCTGCGCCTGTACCCCGAGGACCTACGACCCCTCCTCGACGAGTTGGCCACACGCGGTGTCGCCTACGGCTCGGGCCGGGAACTGCTCTCCCATCGCATCGCGCACACCGTCCTGTCGCTCATGGAGAGCCAGGGGGAGGTCTGCGACGACCGCACCCACGAACAGGTGCGCCGGGATCCCGCCGTGCGCTCGGCGGTCACGGCCATGTGGCCCAAGATGGATCCGTTCGCACTGGTCCTCGGGCTGCTCACGGATCCCGGGCGCCTGGAGAGGGCGGCCGAGGGCCTGCTGTCCGCCGACGAGCAGGCCGCGATCCTGCTCCCCGGCAGACCCCGCGGCCCCAAATCGGCCCGCTGGTCGGAGGAGGACCTCGCGCTCATCGACGAGGCCGCCGCGCTGATCGAACGCCCCGCCGGCCTCGGCCACATCGTGGTGGACGAGGCCCAGGACCTCAGTCCCATGCAGTGCAGGGCCCTGGGCCGCCGCTGCGTGTCCGGGTCGCTCACCGTGCTGGGCGACATCGCCCAGGGCACGAGTCCCTCGGCCGCGACCGACTGGTCCACGCTCTTGGAGCACCTCGGCAAACCCACCGGCCATCTGAGCGTCCTGAACCGTGGTTACCGGGTCCCCGCCCAGATCATCGACTTCGCCGCCCGCCTGCTACCGACCATCGCGCCGGTCCCGGGAGGCTCCCTCACGCGGTCCACCGACCATCCCTTCGCCCCCACGGCCGTGCGCCGTGCGCCCGGGGCGCTGCGCCTCACCCGGGCCGACGGCGACCTCGCCGCCTCCGTCGCCGACGCCTGCCGTGGCGCGCTCGAGGGGGAGGGCTCGGTCGGCCTCATCGCCGCCGACGCCGACCTGCCCGCGCTGAGGGAGAGGCTCGAGGCCGAGGGGCTGTCGACGCCGGTACTCGGGGAGGAGGGTGTGGAGACGGACACGGGGCGCCTGGTCGCGGTGCCCGCCGGCCTCGCCAAGGGCCTGGAGTTCGACGCGGTCGTGGTCGTGGAGCCCGCCGCCATCGTGGAGGCGGAGGAACGCGGGGCCAACCGGCTCTACGTGGTGCTCACTCGTGCCGTCGGCGCCCTGCACGTCGTGCACGCCCGTCCCCTGCCGGAGGCTCTGCGGGTCAGCCGCTGACCCTTGTGCGGTGGACGTCCCGGGTTCGCCTCCACGGACCCGACAGCAGGCCCGTCGCGAGCAGCCACAGGGCCACCGTCACCAGGTGCGCGCGCTGCGTGAAGCCGAACACGACCCCCGGATCACCGTCACCCGAGCTCAGGTGGACCCGCACGGCCATGACGAGGAGGGTCACGGCCGCGACCGACTGGAGCACGGCGAGGAGCGCGACCAGGGGCCAGGTGCGGTCATGACGGCGTCTTCGGTCCAGTGCCAGGAGGATCACGCCCGCCATCGCGGACAGGAGCGCCGTCACCGCCACCACCGTCTGCGCGGGGGTGGCGCCGGGCACCCCCTCCGCGAGTGACTCCGCCGTGCACACCACGTCGGTGGAGACCACGCACGGGCCGGGCAACAGGGTCGCGACCAACGACGTCACGCCGAACACGACCATGGACCACCACGAGGCGGTCAGCAGGTGGCCGCTCTCCCGGGCCCCCAGACCGAGTCCCAGACCGGCGGCGAGTATCACCAGGATCGCCGCGGTGCGGTTCGCGCTTTCGAGGAACCGGGCGAAGGTGGACCCCTGGTCGGCCAGGGCGCCCTGCGCGGCACCGCTGGGCAGCATGACCTCCAGAACCCACAGGCTGTACACGATCGCGGCCACCACCGCCGCGACCCTTCCGTCCCGGTGGTCCCAGTGCAGCTGTGCGGAGTGCGGCATCGTGCCCCCTGTCCTCACGGGCGGTCCCGTGTCCCGTAGGGGACGAGTACCCACACGGCGCCGTCGGACCCACCGTTGTCATGGGACGATACGCCCTTCGTGCCCCGGCGTCACCCAACTCGCGGCGGCACCGTTATCCGCGGTCGGGTGTTCCTGCGGCATCATCGGGAAACACCGGCGAAGGAGCGGTGAAAAAAAGGGGATCGACTGACGAGAAGGGCGCACGCATGGACGGCGCATCCACGGCGCGATGGGTGATCGTGGGGGTCGACGGGACCGATTCCAGCCGTCACGCGCTGGAGTGGTCGGCGCATCAGGCGATGCTGCGCGGACTCGGGGTGAGGATCGTCGCGGCGGCCGGGGCGCTGGCCTCCGTCGGTGTGTTCGCCGAGCGCACACGAGTCGATCCGGGGACGTCCTCGGGCAGGGCCGGACTCCAGGGCGCCGAACACCTCCTGGAGTACGCGAGCGACTGGGTGTCCCGGCTCTTCCCCGAGTTGCGGGTGGAGACCCGTCTGTCCCACGCCCGCCCGGCCGACGCCCTGCTCGCGGAGGCCTCGGTGGAGGGCGCCGTCGCCGTGGTGGTCGGCTCACGCGGGCTGAGCGGGATCGTGGCCGCCTTCGTCGGCTCCGTCGGTATCGAACTGGCCGCGCGTTCTCCCGTTCCGGTCATCGTGCTGCCCCACGAGCACGCCTCCGCGCATGGGGTGCGGGGGAGGGTCATCGTCGGCGTCGACGGTTCCGAACCCAGCGGGCGGGCCCTTGACTTCGCCTTCGCGCAGGCCGAGTTCGCCGAGACGGAACTGGTCGCGGTGAGCGCCTGGCAGCCGTTGGTGGCCTTCGCCGCCGCCACCGGCCCCATCCCTCCCGAACTGTTCGACGACGCGACCGCCGCCGAGGC
>CALGOD010000189.1 GCA_937957845.1 uncultured Nocardiopsis sp. | reverse complement strand
GGCCATGGGCGAGAGAGGGATCCCCCCCTGTGGGGGGCGCCCACCACACCGATTCGAGGGCGGTCCTGACCGCGCTCGTACCAGGAGTCTTCTAGGCTTTGTTCCTCCCCCGAGTCTGGTTTGATCTTCCCGGGCGGACGCCCGCGTCGCGGCCCCGGACCGATCCCGACCTTTCGTCACCTCAGGAGTGTGCGTGCCCGAACAACCCGACCGGCCCGTGAACGGTGCGCAGAGCACCGCGGACGGGACCCAGGGGGCCGCCCCGACCGTCATGGACCCGTCCGCGGGCTCCGATTCCCGATCTCCCGGCATCGACACCGCGCGAAGCGCCGTGAACGGCCGGTCCGGACCGCTCGACCCTCCGGACGAGTCGGGGCTGAGCAGCGGCGAGGTCGCCGAGCGCGTCGCCACCGGCCGGACCAACGACGTGCCGGTACGCGCCAGTCGGACGTTCGCCCAGATCGTCCGCGCGAACGTGTTCACCCGTATCAACGCGATGATCGCGGTGCTGTTCTCCATCATCGCCGTGATCGGCCCGGTGCAGGACGGGCTGTTCGCGATGGTCATCCTCATCAACACGCTCATCGGCATCGTGCAGGAACTGCGGGCCAAACGCACCCTGGACAGGCTCGCCATCGTCAACGCCGCGCGCCCTCGGGTGTTGCGTGACGGAGCCGTCACCCGAGTGGCCACTCAGGAGATCGTTCTGGACGAGATCCTGGAGGTGGGCGTGGGCGACCAGATCGTGGTCGACGGCACGGTCACCTGGGCGGGCGGGTTGGAGGTCGACGAGTCGTTGCTGACCGGCGAGGCCGACCCGGTCGTCAAGCTCGCCGGGGACACGGTGATGTCGGGCAGCTTCGTGGTGGCGGGCACCGGCCGGTTCCGGGCCACCAAGGTGGGAAGGCACGCCTACGCGGCACGTCTGGCCGAGGAGGCGAGCCGGTTCTCGCTCGTGCACTCGGAACTGCGTTCGGGCATCGACAGGATCCTGACCTGGATCACCTACGCCCTGTTCCCCATCGGGGGACTCCTGATCTACAGCCAGCTGTTCATGGGCGGACACGTGAGCCTGGAGGACCCCACCGCGGGCGGACAGCTGTCCGGTCCGCTGGCGGACGCGCTACGCGGCATGGTGGCGGCCCTGGTGTCGATGATCCCCGAGGGGCTGATCCTGCTCACCAGCATCGCGTTCGCGGTCGGGGTGGTCCGGTTGGGGCGGCACAACTGCCTGGTGCAGGAACTGCCGGCGATCGAGGGGCTGGCGCGCGTGGACGTGGTGTGCACCGACAAGACCGGCACGCTGACCGAAGCGGGCATGAGATTGGCCGAGATCCGGGACCTGGGCGGGTACGGCGACGGGCCGGCGCCGGCCCGCGTCCTGACCGCTCTGGCCGCCGTCGACCCGGACCACAACGCGAGCATGGCGGCGATCGCCCGGGGATGTGAGGCCACGGGTCAGGCCGCACCGGACTGGCCCGTGACGGCTCTGGCCCCGTTCTCCTCGGCCCGCAAATGGAGCGGGGCGAGTTTCGCGGTCCCGGGGGGCGAGGAGCACTGGGTTCTGGGGGCGGCCGACGTCCTGGCCGCGTCAGGGGATCCCGCGGCGGACGAGGCCGCCCGCCTGGGGGCCCAGGGCCATCGGGTGTTGTTGCTGGCCCGGACCTCGGCCAGGGTGGACTCCGAGGACGCTCCGGGCACGGTGGTGCCCGTGTCGTTGGTGGTACTGGACCAGAAGGTGCGCGCGGACGCCGGCCCGACCTTGGACTACTTCGCCGAGCAGGGGGTGGAGGTCAAGATCGTCTCGGGCGACCACGCGGCCTCGGTGGGCGCCGTGGGCCGTGAGCTGCGCCTGCCGGGGTCGGAGCGTCCGGTGGACGCGCGGAGACTGTCCGAGGACGATGGCGAGCTCGCCCGCACGGTGGAGGAGCACGCGGTGTTCGGCAGGGTCGGCCCCGAACACAAGCGCGACATGGTCAAAGGTCTGCGCGGGCGCGGGCACACGGTGGCGATGACCGGTGACGGCGTCAACGACGTGCTGGCGTTGAAGGAGGCCGACATCGGCGTGGCGATGGGCTCGGGAAGCCCGGCGTCGCGCTCGGTGGCCCAGCTCGTGCTGCTCGACGACCGCTTCGCGGTGTTGCCACGCGTGGTCGCCGAGGGGCGTCGGGTGATCGGCAACATCGAGCGGGTGGCCGGCCTGTTCCTGACCAAGACCGTGTACACGATGACGCTGGCCACGATCGTGGGACTGCTCGCGGTGGCCTACCCGTTCTTCCCGCGTCACGCGACGCTGATCAACGCCGTGACCTTCGGCATCCCGTCGTTCTTCCTGGCGTTGGCGCCCAACACCGACATCGCCCGTCCGGGGTTCGTGCTGCGGACGCTGCGGTTGGCGATCCCCTCCGGTCTGGTGGCCGGGTTCGCGGCCGTGACCACCTATCTGCTGGTGTTGGGCGGGCGGACGGTCCCCGAACCGGCGGACCGGACCGCGGTGGTGATCACGCTGTGCGCGACGACGTTGTGGGTCCTGCTCCTGGTGGCCAGACCCTACGTGTGGTGGAAGGTGCTGCTGGTGGGTTCCATGGTGGGTCTGCTGACGCTGGCCATGGTGACGCCACTGGGACAGTGGTTCTTCGACCTGGACGTGAGCGACCCGACCAAGGTGTTCACCGCACTGGCGGTGGCCTGTGCGGCGATCGTGGTGATCACGGTGATCCGTGTGACGGACGACCGGATGACCGCCCGCTCCCGGACGCCACAGAGCGGGCGTCCCGGGGAGGAGTCCGAGAGGCACACCTTCGAACCGGTCTGAGAACTCGGGCCCCGGGCCCGAGTGACCACGTATGGAGGAGAGAGACATGGTGGACGAGACCGACCTGCGGCATCTGAGGCGCGCGGTGGAGCTGGCCGCCCAGGCATTGGAGAAGGGGGACGAACCGTTCGGCTCGGTACTGGTGGGCGCGGACGGCGAGGTCCTGTTCGAGGACCACAACCACGTCGCCGGCGGTGACGGCACCCGGCATCCGGAGTTCGCGATCGCCCGATGGTCCGCGAACCACATGAGTCCGGCCGAGCGCGCGGAGGCGACCGTCTACACCTCCGGCGAGCACTGCCCCATGTGCGCGGCCGCGCACGGCTGGGCGGGTCTGGGACGGATCGTGTACGCCAGTTCCTCGGCCCAGCTGGTCTCGTGGTCGAAGGAGTGGGGTCTGCCCCCGGCTCCGGTGCGGGCCCTGCCGATCAACGAGGTCGTACCCGGAGTCACCGTGGACGGCCCGGTGGACTCCCTGTCCGAGGAGGTGCGCGCCCTCCAGGCCCGCTTCCACGGCCGGGGGTGAACCCGGGACCGGGTCACTCGTCCTCGGGCTCGAAACGGGCCTGGATGACACGGCCCCGGTCGGTCCGGGAGGCGTCGTCGGCGCCGGGGCGGGGGCCGAAGCCCCCCGCCCCGGTGTAGGCGCCCGCTCCCGGCACGGTGGCGCCCCCGACGACGAACTCCTCCTCCATCCTCTCCCGCATCCGCCGTACACGCCGCTGGGCCCAGCCGGCGAACACCCAGCGCAGCACGGGTCGGGTGAAGGGCAACACCATCAACAGTCCCAGTACGGCCGTGACGAACCCGGGGACGACGAGCAGGACACCGCCCGCCATGAGCATGAGCGGGTCGAGGAGGCCTCCGCGCGGCGGCTCTCCCGAGCTCATGGCCCGGTCTGCGTCCCGGAAGGCCCGGGTGCCCGCCCGGCGTAGTACGGCCACGCCCAGGACCATCGACGAGACCAGTGCCGCCAGTGTCCACGGCACGCCGATCCAGCCGCCGACCACGATCATCAGCCACACTTCCACGAAGGGCAGCGCCATCAGCGCCGGCACGGTCAGCAGTGGCATGCGGAACCATCCTCAGGGTCGTCGGCCGAAAACGGGAGTCCTTCCCCTCGCGAGAACGCTCACGCGGGCCCAGAGGTTCCCTCGCGCTCAGGCGCGCCGGGTCCTTCCTCGCCGGCCGAGCACCACGACGACGGCGACCGAGACCGCCCCCACCACGCTGAGCAGGGCCTCGGGCGCCACACCGAGCCGGGTGGCGACGGTCGTGCCCTCCATGGCCCGCAGTCGTGCGACGTGGATGTCGGCCACACCCTCCTCTGAGGTGTAGTCGAGGGTCCCGTCGGGGGCGACCACCGCGCTGACGCCGCTGGTCGAGACGACCACCGCGGGGCGTCCGTGCTCCACGGCGCGCAACCGCGTGATGGCCAGCTGTTGGTCGGTCTGGCCGGTGAAGTTGTAGTTGGCGTTGTTGGTGGGGATCACGATGATCCCCCCACCGGAGGCCACCGCCTCACGTACCGGAGGGTCGAAGGCCACGTCGAAACAGATACCGACGGCCACCGTGCTCCCGGCGACCTCCAACGCACCGGGCTCGGTGCCCGGGACCGCGTCGGAGGCGACCTGCCGCAGACGGTCCACGAAACGCGTGAAGAAGTCGCGGTAGGGGATGTACTCGCCGAAGGGCACGAGGTAGCGCTTGTCGTAGACCTGCCCCGGTCCCTCCACGGGATCCCAGACCACACTGCTGACGTGGCGGGTGCCGTCGTCGTTGAAACGGCTCATCCCCCACAACAGCGGCACGCCCGCGTCGGCCGCGGCGTCGTCGATGGTCTCCCATGCCACGGGGTCGCGGAAGGGGTCGATGTCGCTGGCGTTCTCGGGCAGCAGCACCATGTCGGGCCGGGGATACTCTCCGGCCCGGACCGCGGCGGCGAGCTCGTGCACGCCCTGGGCGTGGTTGTTCAGGACCTGCATGCGCTCACCGAGGATGGACATCTCGCCGACGTTGGGCACGTTGCCCTGGACCATGCCGACCGTGACGGTGTCGGTGGCCGTCGGACGGCCGATCGCCGGGGCCAGGAGTCCTCCCGCGACGACCGCGACACCGGCCGCGAGGCCGACGACGGCCCCCACCATGGCCCTGGCGTCACGGCCGTGTCCCTGGGCGCCGAGGCCCCTCGAGGCTGGACTCAGGGCACGGGACGCGCGCAGCGCGCTCCACAGCAGGAGTCCGCCGGTGAGGGCGACGGCGAAGGAGACCAGAGCCGAGGACCCCAGTGCCGCGTAGCCGACGAAGGGCGTGTCGGGTTGCGCGAAGGCGAGTTTGCCCCAGGGGAAACCTCCTAGTGGCCAGCGGGCGCGCACCGCCTCCTGGAGCACCCACAGGGCGGCGGTCCACACCGGCCACCCGGGCAGTCTCATGACCAGTGTCAGCCCCATCGCCATGGGAAGGAAGTACACGGTCTCGGCGGCCGCGATGACCAGCCACACGTCGATGCCGAAGATGTCCTGCCAGCGCACCAACGGCACCATGAGCGTGGCCCCGGACAGAGCGCCGAGCCAGGCGGCGTCGCGCACACGGGTCCCGGCGACGGCGAAGGCGAGCAGGGCGGCGCTGAGCGGTCCCAGCCACCACAGGCCGTACGGTGGCAGCGCGAGGAGTTGGGCCAGACCCGATCCGACCGCGGCCAGGACGCGCCACAGCATGTCGGCGCGCCCCCACCGGTGTCCCGGCGTGAGGACATGGGAGCGCGTCGGGGTCACCGCACGCTCCCGTACCGCCGGTTCCGGCGAGGGCCTGTCGGAGCCGGGGGCATGGCCCTGATCGGTGTGCTCGGCGACCACGTGGGATGCTCGCTTTCCGCTGACTGGTGAAGTGCTCGCGGTCAGCATATGGGGGGACGCGGAAAAGGCCCGCGCCACCCTTCGGACCGGCTCCGTCCCGTCGGCGGCGAGCTCGGAAGACCGTTGTCTACTGGATGTTCGGGCCTTTTCCGGGTCCAACCCCCCGCCCGG
>CALGOD010000188.1 GCA_937957845.1 uncultured Nocardiopsis sp. | reverse complement strand
CAACAGCGGCACCCACTGGGCCAGGGTCACCACCGCCTGGACTCGGCCCACCGCCTGTGGTGGGCAGGCGTTCATGACCAAGGGGCCGAGGTGGGTGGAGAAGACACCTGTTCCCAGACCGATCACCAAGGACATCAGGCACAGTGGCAACGCGCCGTCCACGGTGGCGGTGATGGCGATCCCCGCCCCCGCCGTGATCATCCCGGCGCAGGCCACCGGTCCCGAACGTGGGGCGGTCCCACGCCACAGCACCAGCGCGCTCATCAAGGCCATACCCGTCCCGAAGGCGCCCGCCGCCGTTCCCGCGACCACCGCGTCAAGGCCCCGGTCCGTGAAGACCAAGGGGAGCAGCAGTGAGGGGAAGGGGATGGCGCACATGGCGAAGGCCCCGGTGAGCAGAGCGGCCACACGCAGCAGTGGTGTGGTGCACACCAGCGCCACCCCTTGTGCGACCTGGCGGTTCAGGCCCGTCGGTGCGCCGGTGCGGGGTGTGGTTCTTGTGCGGGGGCGTAGCGAACGCAACACCAGGAGCATCACCAGGTAGCCCACCGCTCCGGTGGCGTAGGTGGCCGGTAGTCCCACAAGGGTGAGCGTGGTGCCCGCCAGGGGCGGCCCGCACAGGGCGCCTGCCTGCAGCACGATGTTGCGGGCCGCCATGGCCCGACCCATGGCCGGTGCGGGGACCAACAGTTTGGGGACCGAGGCCGCGGCGGGGATGTTGATCGCGTCGACCGTGCCCAACGCCAACGCGGTGATGACCATGGCGGCCGGGGTGGGGGCGGCCATGGACATGGCCATGGCGCCCAGGGCCGCCAGCAGGCACAGGATCGTGTTCGCGATCGCCATCACTCTCAGCGCCCCGACACGATCGCTGAGCGCACCCCCGTGCAGGGTCAGTAGTGCACGGGGCAGGATCTGGGCGAAGAGCACGGCCGCGGCCGTGCCGGGGCCGATCAGGGCCGCGTGCCACACCAACCCGAAGATCAGGGTCTGGGTGCCCAGGGTCGTCGCCCCGGTCGCGGCCAGCCAGGTCCAGTAGTGCCGCAAAGGGCGGTGTTCGCTTCGCACGAGTGGGGGTGTCCTTGGTGATGGGGGCGGTCGTGGCGGTGATGTCGTGGGGTGGGGCACGTTAGCGCGCCCCTGTGACGAAGAGGGGTCCGCTCCTGGTCGGCTCTGGTGGTGTGGTGGCGGACGCGGCGGGTGCGTGGGAATCGGCCAGGGGAGGTGGCCATGAGCGGTGGTCGAGCACAGCAGCGGTCACCTGTTGACCTTGACACCGTGTGAGGGGTTGCGATGGGAGTGCCATGTTGAGCATCGGAGAACTCGCGCATCGCACGGGTGTGTCACGGCGCATGCTGCGCCATTGGGACGAGTGCGGGCTGGTGAAGCCGTCCACTGTGGACGGTCGTAACGGGTATCGCTGGTATGCGCCGAGCCAGGTCGGTCGTGTCCGCGCCATCGTGGCGTTGCGGGCGGTCGGGTTCGGCCTTGAGCAGATCGGGGACCTGTTGGGTTCCCGACTGACCCGGGAGCGCCTGCGGGGGTTGCTGCAGGAACGGGAAAGGGAACTGGTCGCACAGATCGATGAGGCCTCGACGCGTCTGGAGCAGGTGCGGCGGCGCCTTCGCCGGTTGGAGAAAGGACACCGCGTCACCATGAGCACGCTGGAGTTGGGACCGCTTCCCCCGCTGTGTCTGGCGGGTGTGCGGGTGAAGGTCGCAGACGAGTCCGAGATCGGCGGTGCGGTCAATGAGGTCCTGCCCCGGCTGCGGCGACGTTCGGACGCGTGCGGCCTGCACGGGGCCGACGTCGTCCTGACCTACGTCGGCCCCGCGGGGGAGTCGTTCATCGAGGTGGGTGCCGGTGTGCGGGTCCAGGAGGGGGCCGCGGTACCCGCCGGTCTGACGGTGGAGCGGGTGCCCGGCGCGGACCAGGGTGTGACGGTGCGTTACGACCACGCCCCTGAGGGGGTGGGGGACGCGTGGATTCTGATGGACGCCGCGTTGGAGGAGTACGGGTTGCGGATGGGCGGGGTGTACCGCCAGGTCCTGACGTGGCAGGGTCCTGTTCTCCTTCAGGCGCCGGTGGCCCCTGTCGACTCCTGCTGAGGGTCGCGCAGGGCGTCGGGGGCGACGGGGATGTGGAGGCGCCCCGGGAGGGGGGTGGGGCGCCCGTTACGATGCGGCGCATGCGTTCTCCTTCCCGCGCCGTGCCGGTGCTCGCCTTGGCCTGTGTCCTGTCCGCCTGCTCGGTGTGGGACGGAAAGGATGAGCCCACGCCCCTTGAGCCGTCGGCGATCAGCCCCGACTCCGTGGTCACCTGCCAGGACAACGGTGACTGTGGTCAGGCGGGGGCGGTGCGCTGGTCCCGGCCTTTGGAGGGTGATTTCTACCTGAAGCAGTCCGAGGAGAGCGCGCCCAGAGGTGGTTGGACTACGGGTACCCCCTGCCTGGGGCGGTGGAGGCCGATGGGGTGTTGTACCTTCATGCGGCGGACACGGTCGTGGCGGTGGACACCCTCACCGCCACGACGCTGTGGACCGAGCCGATGGACGGTGACGTGGCGATGCTGCGGTGGGTGGGAAGGACGCTGGTGGTGTCTTCGGGGGCCCACGGTGATGAGGACACGCTCCACTTTTTGGAGGTGGACCGTGACGGGGCTCAGGTGAGGCGGTCACAGCTGCCTCAGGACCTGGAGCAGGAGGGTGTTGTGGCCTTTGACGACACCTACCTGGCCCTTCGCGAGGATCTGCCCTTCAGCAGTGAGGACGACCCCCGGTATTTCCTGGTGGAGGCGGACACCGGCCGGGTCGTATGGTCTGAGCGGTTGGCCGCCGCGGATTCGCACGCGATGGCCGATGGCACTCTGTACTTGGAGTACTCCCCCCGGGAGGGGGAGGCCCACGTCAGCGTTGTCACCGGTGGGGAGCCGGTCGCGGAGTTCGCGACCCCCCGCAAGGCCGGGCGGGAGGGTCAGGTGTGGGTCGTGCCCGAAGGTCCGCTTCTGTTCGACACACCCGGCTGCGCCTTGGGGGAGAAGGACAGGTGCGGCAAGGACCGGATCACCGCCGTCGATCCCCTCGACGGGAAGGTGTGGTGGTCCCATCCGGTGCCCGCCGAGATCGTCTCGGTCTTCGCGGGGCCAAAGCCCCGGGTGTTCGTCCAGGAACAGGACGGCTACCGGGCGTTGGACGCCCGCACGGGACGGCTCGTGGCCCAAGACGGGGAGATCGACCCTGTTGACCTGTTGGCGGCCTATGGGGCCCAGCCCCAGGAGCCGCCGGGGGAGGAAGCCATGTCCTTGGAGGATTACCAGATGCTTGCGCTTCGCCCCACCGGTCCGGGGGTGGACGCCGACCTGTTGGAGGGGTTGGCCGCCGGCGCCCGGCACCTGACCTCCTATCCCGGCCCGGACGGCGGGGTCGTCGGTGTTTACACGGGGTGTGCCCCAAACGGGTTGCGTCCGGCGGCGATGGACGCGCCCACGGGCGGCACCACCTGTGTGGCGCCCCGCCTGTTCGCGGTGGATTACTGAGCCGGTCGGTGTGCGGTGGTGTGCTCCTCACCGTCCGTAGGTACTGTGCCTGGGGGTCGATGTCGAATCCGCCCATGAAGCGGGACCTGACCTCGCCCTGTCCCCACAGCATGTGCGGGCGGTCCCGCCCGTCCAGGGCCAGGGCGGTCAGGACCGGTTCGGTTTCGGTGTCCGCCAGTTCCAGCAGGGGCAGCGAGGAGGTCTGGGAGCAGCTGCGGTCCAGGCAGGACAGCAGCACCAGCCGTTCCTGGGTGAAGTCGGGGGTGAGCAGATGGGCCCGGTCTTGGGAGTCCACGGCCAGTCCCGGCACCGGGCGCGCCCAACCGGGGCCGGTGACGGCGGTGTCGGTGAACTTCGAGCACAGTGCGTCATGGCAGTCCACCAGGTGGGTCCGTCCGCCTTGGGGGTCCCGGTAGGCCAGGACGGGGGTGCCGTCGGAACGGAACTCCACCCGGGCTCCCAAGCGGCTTTGTAGACGGCTTTCGTGTTCTCTGTGGAATCGGTTTTCGTGGATCGGGGTGATCGTGGGATCGGTGCACGTCTGCTCGGCGCAGGCCACCAGGGACAGCGATCCGCGGGCGGTGTCGGTCACGGCCATCGCGTACCCGCCCTCGGGTGAGGCGGCCGTGGCCAGGAATTCGCCGTGGGTGAGGAAACCACCGGCGGTCATCTGCGGTGGGAGTGCGACCACGTCGGGGTCGGCGCAGGCGATGTCCGCGCACAGGTGCAGGCGCAGCCGGCCCCGGTCCTCCTTGTCCGGCGCGCCGAGTTCGGGTAGGTCGCGGCCTCGGACGTAGGAGGCCACCAGGATCCGTCCGTCGGCCAGGGGTGTGACCGTGGAGACGACGTCGCGGTGTCTGTCGGAGTAGGGGCGGACCAGGGTTTCCTGGTCCGGGGCCCGGCAGTCGGTGATGTCGGCGCAGGAGAGCAGGTAGAGGCCCGAGTCGGGGTGCGGATCGTAGCGGTCGGCCTCTTCCTCGGCGTCCTCGTGCTCGTATTCGCGCCACAGGGTCCACAGGGCGCCGCCGTCCACGATGTGCACGTTGCCGCCCTTCCAGATCCACTCCCCCTCTCTTACCAGGCGGCACCGGGGGGTGCACACCTCCAGGTACACCGAGTGCCTCGCGATACCGACCAGCGCTCCTTCCCTGGTGGGTTCCAGGCTCACCGAGAACTCGTCGCCGTCGACGCCGTTCATCGGGTGGGCGTCCATCTGTGGTAGTTGGAACGGGTTGGCGGCCAGCAGGCCGGGGCCCAGGAGCGGGGGGACGAACACGGCCAGGGTCAGAGCGAGGGCCAGGACCGGTCGTGGCCCGGGCAAGACCGCATCGCGGGAGTGTGCGGACGCTGTGGTCGCGGGTGCGGGCAGGTGTGCGTCGACGCGCACCAGGTCCAGGTCACGTACGGGACCGGACGGGACGCCTGCCATGACGTAGTCGTTGCCGGGCTCGGCGTAGGCCAGGGGTGCGCAGGACAGCAGCACCGACAGTGGTGCCACCAGCAGGCCGGTCAGCACGGTGATGGCCGCCAGAGCGGCACCGCCCTCGGCAAGGTCCGTCCACCGCAGCAGGGCCCGTTCCAGTCCCGTCGACGCCAGTACCGACACCCCGTAGGACAGGCCGACGAAGACCAGATGGACCCCGAAGCGGTATCGGGCCAGACGGCAGGCCTCCAGCAGGGCGCGGAAAGGGCCGTGGCCTTCCACCAACGCCAGGGGGAGGGATACCGTCAGCGGGGTCGCCAGGAGCAGGAGCGCTCCCAGGAGCAGGAGTGCGGTCAGCACCGGCGGCCAGTTCGAGGCCAGGGCCCACAGGAAGAGGGCCAGGAAGCCCAGTACCAGGGTGAGCAGCAGAAGGATCCAGACCAGGACGGTGAAGTAGCGTCGTCGGGCCCCCTCCCAGGCTTGGCGGGGTGAGATTCCACGTCCCAGCAGGGCGGCGGTCCCCAACAGGGTGGAGCCGCCCAACACGATCGGTGCGATGGCCAGGGCGAGCAGCGCGATGGCCGCGGTGGCGGCCAGCAGGCCGGGTGCCAGGGGGTCGGCGGCCGATTCCAGCGCACCGTTGACGTAGGCGCCGTCGCGGGCGGGCGCCACCACCAGGGTCTGGGTGAGCAACGTGGCGGGGACCGCGGGCAGGGACGCCACCACCAGCAGGGCCCACAGCCGCCGTGCGTAGGTCGCCAGTACCCGGGCAAGGAGGGGGCCCATCTTCTCGTGCAGGACCAGGTCGGTGGGGGGTGTTACGGCGTTCTGCGTTTCGGGGTCTTCCTCTTGTGGGGCGTTGTGCGTCTGTGCGCCGGTGCCTTCGGTGCCCGACTCGTCCATCGTCGCCTCGTTTCCTTCACATGTGCGACGGCAGACTACTGGCCGTGGCAGCCGTGTCCGGTGAGCGGCCCTGGACCTCTTCCCGCCTCCTGTTCTTCGTCGTGTGGCCGAGGAACAGGGGGTGTGGGGGTGTGGGCCTGGTCGGTCTTCGCCTTGGCGGTTACACCAGCAGGAAGGAGAAGTCCCGTTGCCTCCTGCGGTTCAGTGGGATGTCGGTCTTGACCCGGCGGGCGACCTCGCCCCGGCTGAGGCCCAGCCCTTGGGCGAGGAGACGTTCGGGACGTAGGGGTACCGGATCGTCGAAGACGACCAGGACCCGAACGGGCCACGGACCCTGGGAAGGCGTGGGTGCGTGCAGTTCCCAGCACCCGTCCCATAGGAGGGTGAACCGGTTGCGCCATACGATCCAAGGGTCCATGAGGGTGTGGGCGACCAAGTCGGGTGCGTTGGCCGTGTAGCCGTCCAGAAGGTCGGCGGGCAGGGAGCGGACCGGGACGCGGTCATGGACGGTGAGTTCGCCGGTCCGGTCACAGCCGACGCAGTTGACCAGGAGACAGACGTGGAGGGGTTCGCCGTTGGCGTTGACGCGGAACCTGCCCTGACCGGTGTGGGCGAGGGTGCAGGGGCAGTCCACGCACGCAAAGGTGAGCAGGGGCAGGCGGGTGCGCCACCGTCCTTTGTTCTTCACCATGACGGGACACCCCGTGCTCACCCTGCCTACCGGTCGCTCCAGGAGCGGTCCGCAGATCGATGAGCAGCTCATCACCACCCACCAACACCTCCTC
>CALGOD010000187.1 GCA_937957845.1 uncultured Nocardiopsis sp. | reverse complement strand
GCGGTGGAGGAGGGATTTGAACCCTCGAAGGGTTGCCCCTTACCCGCTTTCGAGGCGGGCGCCATCGGCCACTAGGCGACTCCACCGCGGACAACTCTACAGTATTCGGCGCCCTGCGAAGAACTCGCTGAGGAGACGGGCACACCGCTCGGTGATCTCCTCGGGGAGCAGGTCGGGCGGCACCACTTCCGGGCGGTGGTTGAGGCGGGGATCGCGTACCAGGTCCCACACCGATCCGGCCGCTCCCGCCTTGGCGTCACGGGCGCCGTAGACCACCCGGCCCACCCGGGAGAGCACCACCGCTCCCGCGCACATCGTGCAGGGTTCGAGCGTCACCACCAGGGTGCATCCGTCCAACCGCCACTCACCGCGCCGGCGGGCGGCGGCCCTCAGCGCCAGCACCTCGGCGTGTGCGGTGGGGTCGCCCGTCGCCTCACGCTCGTTGCGTCCCCGGCCCAGGACGGCGCCGTCGGAGTCCAGCACCACGGCGCCCACCGGTACGTCACCCGTCTCCAGGGCGCGCTCGCCCTCGGCGATCGCCTCGTACAGGGCCGCTTCGAGGTCCTTGATCACAGCCGCATGCCGTCGAGGAGATCACCGAAGCCCGCGCGTTCGGCCACCACGGCCAGGACGTCGCCCGGCAGGACTCCTCCGCCCACCGACAGCGAGCGCAGTTCGTCCTCGGGCATCCCGAGGTCGGTGAGCAGGTCGCCGTCGCCGTCGGGCATCGGATCGGGCCGGGTGCCCGCGCTGTCGGCGGGGACGGCGGTTCCCAGGCCTCCGGCGTCGGAGAGCACGGAGGCCAAGGGATGGTCGTGGACCACGCGCGCGTCGGAGAGGTACACGCGCGGTTCCTCCCCATCGTCACCGGTGCGGACGATGGCGAACCACTCGTCGTCCGCCTCCACGAGCAGGAGGGAGAGGTCGCTGCCCCGATCGGCCGCGAAGTCGAGCATCATGTCGGTGACGTCGTCGATGACTTCCACGTCTCCGAGTTCGAGCTCGGTTCCCCGCCACGTCTTCCCGTTGGGGGCGAAGACAGCTGCGAAGGTCGACACAGCGTGTTCTCCTGTTCGCCGGGATGCTGTTACTGCTGCAGGTCCTTACCCCATACTGTCAAGTACACGCTGAAAGGCCTGGGCGAATCCCAGCCGCTCGGACACGCTGGCCAACACCTCGTCCGGATACAGGTCCAGATCGCCCGCCAGCGCTCCCAATTCCATCTCGTCCAGCCCCAGATCGGCCACGATGGACAGGTCGCCCGCGGGAAGCACCTGGTCCAGCTCGTCGTCGTGCGGCAGGTCGATGTCCAGGTAGTCCAGGACGTCCCGGGCCACCTGCCAGTCCACGGACGCGGTCACGTCGGAAAGGAAGACGGAGACCTCACCGCCGTAGACCCGCACGATGATGAAGAAGTCGTCGCCCACCGAGACCAGGCCGAGGGATCCGCTGATGCTCGGTTGCTGACGCAGTGCGTGGATCAGACCCTTGAGATCGTGCGTCAGGGTCACGGGCAGTAGATCGACGTCCCAGTGGTCCTCTTCCCTGTACGCGATCGCAGCGAAGTCGCCCGAGCCGTCGTCACCTTGATCGAGCACTGTCATCGTCACCCCAACCCGGCCGGTGTATCAGTGCGGACGAAGGTACCCCGGATCGCCCGTGCGAGTGCCATGGTAACGATCACTCCGGCACCGCTGCGGCCCTCGGTCCGTGTAAGTCCGGACCACGTTCTCATGAGAACGTGGTCCGCGCTCCCCCGAGGCCCCACAGCGCATCGAGGAAGGCCGTCGGTGGGTGCACGCTCCCTCCCCTGAGCGGAGCCGGCCGACCCGCGGAGCACCGGTCCGGGTGATGTGCACAGTTAGACTCGGGCTGCCCTCCTTCCCCATCACCACCCCGTCATCCCAGCTCAACCGGAGAACGTTTTGGAAACCCTGGTCGTCGACCATCCCCTGGTCGCGCACAAACTGACCGCCCTGCGCGACGTGCGGACCGACTCACCGACCTTCCGACGCCTGACCGACGAGTTGGTGACCCTGCTCACCTATGAGGCGACCAGGGACGTCCGAGTGACGGACGTCACCATCCGGACCCCGCTCGTGGAGACCACCGGAACGCAGTTGTCGCGCCCCACACCCCTCGTGGTGCCGATCCTGCGCGCGGGCCTCGGCATGCTCGACGGAATGACCAGGCTCCTGCCCACCGCCGAGGTCGGTTTCCTCGGCATGGCCCGTGACGAGAAGACCCTGCAGCCCGCCACCTACGCCGACCGGCTGCCGCAGGACCTGTCCGGCCGCCAGTGCTACGTACTCGACCCGATGCTGGCCACCGGCGGCACCCTGGCCGCGGCGCTCAAGCTCCTGGTGGAGCGGGGCGCCGACCACATCACCGCGATCTGTCTGCTGGCCGCCCCCGAGGGTCTGGTCGCCGTGGAACAAAAGCTGTCCGAAACCCTGAGTCCCGACCACGGAGCCACCCTGCGCGTGGTGACGGCCGCGATGGACGAGAGGCTCGACGAGAACGGCTTCATCCTTCCGGGCCTTGGAGATGCGGGCGACCGCCTGTACGGCTGCTCCTGACCCACCCCCGCCCCAGCGCCCTCCGGATTACCGGATGGGCGCTTTTTCGGCTCTTTTTGAGAGAGGGTGAATGGATGTCCGAAAAGCGGGCATGCCCTCCATGTCATTGACGTCCCCCCAGGTAGGCGGCGAGGCCCGGAGCAAGACGCATTCGTTTTGAGACTGGAACGTGACAGACAGAAGTGATCATGGTTCCTGACCACCCGTAACGGGGAGACCTGCCGAACCAAAACCTCCACCTGGAGTTCACCGGGCCGGCCGCGCGCTTTCCGTCACGGTCTCCACGCCACCCTCTCGCCATTACCGAAAGACCCCGAGCGAACACCCAGAGCAACGCCCGCAGTCCCCAAGGAGTGAGATGCCCCAGTCCCCCTCCCACTCGACCACTCGCGACTCTCGCTTCGATCCCGTCCTGGAACGGCTGTCCACCGAGTTCTCCGGCGTACACCACCAGGCCACCATCAGCCGGTGTGTCGACGCCGCCAGACACGGCGCGGAGGACGTCACCGGCCGGGCCACACCCGACCTCGTCGAACGGATCGCCCGCCAGCACCTCCAGGTGCTCGCGATGGCCTTCGCCGAGAACGCCTAGGAGCCGCCCGGCGGGATCCCGGAGGAGTCGCAGGCGGGTCGGCGGAACATGAGCCGACCCACCCGGGCCCCGATGGTTCCCGGCTGCGGGGCACCCGAAAGGGCGAGACCCGGGGAGGGCATCGCCTTGGAGCACGACCGACTCTAGGTTTTCGGACCGTCCGCTTCCGACAACGGAGTCGGGGCTTAAGAAATCTCCACTTATATTTACTTATGCCCCAAATGCCCTGACCTGCCCTGGGACTGAATCGCATTCCGGACCACCAGTCACTGGGTTACCAACATCACCGGAACCGGACAGAGTCCGCAAGAAAGGAAGGCCGGTCATACCGCCACGCCGAGGGTGCACCCCAGGCTTTACGGGCATGATGGTCAGTGCGACAATCACTTCTGGGTCGGTGGGTCAGGTGGATTCCAAAGGGAGTCAGTCGTGGCGAAGTTGAAAAAATGGGGCGGCTACGCGCTCATCGGTTTCGTGGCGTTCTATCTGCTCACGCAACCGGAAAGCGCCGCCGGGGTGATCCAGAGTGCACTGGGCGGTCTGATGGGTGGCGCGGAGTCGATGTCCCGCTTCGTCAACGCACTGCTGCCGTAGTAGGGATGGTCTGGTGCCATGCGGCTCGTAGCGTCGAGTAACAGCGCTCCGGCGTCGGTCAACCGGTATCTCCTGCCGCACGAGCAGGACGTGGTGACCATTCGACGGCATCCGGCGGTTCTGATCGGACCGGTCGGAGCGGTGCTGGGCGCGTTGGTCATCGCGGGGATCCTGAGCAACACCGCCATCGCGGACAACACGGCCGCCCTGGCCATCATCTGGTGGCTGTGGCTACTGGTACTGGTGTGGTTCGTCTGGCAGGTCGCGGAGTGGTCGGTGGACTACTTCGTCATCACGTCGGCGAGGCTCCTGCTGACCACGGGCCTGATCACCCGACAGGTGAACATGATGCCGCTCGGCAAGGTCACCGACATGAGGTTCGAGCGCACCCTGATGGGGCGCTTCCTCGGCTACGGGACCTTCGTCATGGAATCGGCGGGTCAGGACCAGGCGTTGAGCAAGATCTCGTTCATTCCGTACCCGGAGCAGCTCTACCTGGAAGTCGTGGGGCTGATCTTCAAGGAGTGACGCGGCCGCGAGACTCCGGCACAGAACTCGGGCACCCGCCGTCGTGGCGGGTGCCTTCGCTTGTTCCCAAGCCGTGCGCTCGGGGACCGGAGGAGGGGCGGGAACGAGGGAGCACCGGAAGCCCTCGATTCTCGATGTGTTCACCTTCTGTTCACCTAGCTCCGGAGCCACACCCACCTGTCTTCATCGACAGTGACATGCCACTCACCCAGAGTTCGAATACTCCAGATGAAAACCCCCTGAGCTGCGAAAACACAAAAGATCGAACCGCTACCCAGGGTCCACGTGAGGCAACTCTCCGAAAGATAAGTTGACTCCAAGGTGAACATCGGGTTAACTTAGGTCATCTGAGACGGGAAAGAGGAGGGCTTCATGGCGCATAGGACGGATCCTGCCCCTAGGCCCGCCCACTCCGTCACGACCCGTCGGCGCAGCCGCACCTCGGCCGAGACCCACCGCCTCTCCGGACTTTCTCCTGAGCCGGTGCACGTCCCGCAGCCGCGTGAGGACGCCGACGTCATCGCTTCCGAGCACCCGATCATGCACTGGGTGCTGGTCACTGACGAGAATGGGCGCAGCCGCCCCGAGGCACGCTGGCTCTGACTCTGAGCCGGACCGCGCTTCCCGTGGGGCCCCGCCGTTCGACGGCGGGGCCCCACGGTCTTTGTCCAGGGATCGTGGGCCCCGCGAACGCTTTGTCGATGAAACGGCTTCGACATAAAGAGCCATCCACGCGTCCTCAACCCGTCCCTCCCCATGCCGGGCACGACACTCCCCTCCGCTTGACGCCTTCCCCTGGCCGAACGTAACGTCGTTTTCATGAGGCGCCACTTCTTTCTGTAGCCGCGCGCCGGACACCGCGTCGAGTACGCCGCCTGTGCTTTCGCACCCCACGGCGGACGCTCCGCCGGCGTCCCACCGCGATCGACCACGGAAGGCCTCACCGTTTCCTTTTCGGACCCGCTACTCGTAGCGATCCTCAATCCCATGACGCCGGTACTCCGCCGTCGGTTCGCGGTCTCTTTCCACACCGCAGACCAAGGCGGTGCGTCCATGCTCGCGGCTCGTGTACGAGCACAGTCCCAGCTCACTCTCAACGAGGTCACCAAACGCTACGGTGACCACACCGTTTTCGACCGTGTCAGCCTCACCATCGGTCCCGGTGAGCACGTCGGAGTCATCGGGGACAACGGCTCGGGCAAGAGCACGCTGTTACGTCTGATCGCGGGCGAGGAGGTTCCCGACAACGGAGAGATCGTGGTCAGGGCTCCGGGAGGCACGGGTCACCTGCCACAGACCCTCGAAGGGGTCAGCGCGCAGACCGGCACCGTGGTCGAGGCGATCGACTCCGCTCTGGCCGTCCTGCGTGAGATGGAGGCGCGCCTGCACCGGGCCGAGGCGACTCTGGGATCGGCCACCGCGGAGGAACTGGACGCCTATGGCGACCTGCTCTCAGAGTTCGAGGCATGCGGCGGCTACGATGCCGACGCCCGCGTCGACGCCGGTCTGCACGGTCTCGGGCTACCCGACCTGGAGCGGAACCGCCCCTTGCGCACGCTCTCCGGAGGGGAACGCTCACGACTGGCCCTGGCGGCGATGCTGGCCGCCTCACCCGAGCTGCTTCTGTTGGACGAGCCCACCAACGACCTGGACGACCGCGCGGTTTCCTGGTTGGAGGACCGGCTCCGCCGACACCGGGGCACGGTCCTGGCCGTCACCCACGACAGGACCTTCCTGGCCAACGTGACCGACACCGTCCTGGAGGTCGATCACGAGCTCCGTCGTGTCCACCGGTACGGCAACGGGTACGGCGGTTTCCTGGCGGCGAAGGCCGCGGCGCGGGAGCGTCGGGTCCGTGAGTACCAGGAGTGGAGAGCCGATCTGGACCGTCAGCGACGCCTGGTGGAGAACAACGTCCGGCGTCTGGACACCATCCCCCGCAAGATGGAGAAGGCCGCGTTCGGACACGGGGCGTTCTCGATGCGAGGGGCCGCGCACGGCGCGATGAGCCGGGTCCGTCAGGCCAAGGAACGGGCGCAACGACTGACGGAGAACCCGGTGGCGCCACCACCGGTGCCGTTACGGATGAGGGCGGAGTTCACCGGGGCCCGGGAGAGCGACGAGGTGGCGGCCTCCCTGACCGGGGTTCGGGTCGGCGACCGGTTGGACGTTCCCGCGCTGGAGCTGGCCCAGGGCGAACGCGTCCTCGTCACCGGACCCAACGGGGCGGGAAAGACCACCCTGCTGCGTGTGATGGCCGGCGAGACGACCCCCGACACGGGCCGGGTCCTCGTGCCCGGTCGAGTCGGTCACCTGCGTCAGGAGGAGGGGAGCTTCACCGCC
>CALGOD010000186.1 GCA_937957845.1 uncultured Nocardiopsis sp. | reverse complement strand
GGGAACGGGAGCGCTCCCACGGCCGGGGCCTGACAAGGAGTGTTCATTCGAGCACGTCACATGGCAATGGCGGGAAACTGTAAAGTTTCCATACTGTTACGGGGGAGGCCTGAGTGTCGGGGAGAGGCGGCCGGCCCCACCAGGCCGTGTCGGGAACCGACCCTGTGGACGACCGCTTCGGTGTCCCCCGACTCTGGTACCAAGGGACGTATGGCCACACCCACCCCTGACGACCCCGTCTTCACCGACCTCTCCGACGGTGCGCTGCGCGAACGCGCGGAGGAACACCTGCGCGCACTGGCCGGAGACTCCGCACGGCTGCGAGAGGACCAGTGGACGGCCATCCGTGCCCTGGTCGCCGAACACCGTAGGGCGCTCGTCGTGCAACGCACGGGATGGGGCAAGTCGGCGGTGTACTTCGTGGCCACCGCCCTCAGGCGCGCGCAGGGCGCGGGCCCCACCGTCATCGTCTCCCCGCTGCTGGCGCTGATGCGCAACCAGATCGCCGCCGCCGAGCGTGCGGGCATCCACGCACGCACCATCAACAGCTCCAACACCACCGACTGGGAGACCGCCTACGTCGACGTGGCCGCGGGTCGGGTCGACGTGCTGTTGGTCAGTCCCGAACGCCTCAACAACCCCGAGTTCCGGGACCGGGTGTTGCCGGAACTGGCCGCGGGGGCGGGACTGGTCGTCATCGACGAGGCCCACTGCGTGTCGGACTGGGGGCACGACTTCCGCCCCGACTACCGGCGTATCCGCTCACTGCTGCACGACCTTCCCGAGGGCATTCCGGTGCTGGCCACCACCGCCACCGCCAACGAGCGTGTCACCCGCGACGTGGCCGAGCAGCTCCGCTCGGGGGGTGAACGCCAGGAGACGCTGGTACTGCGCGGCTCCCTGGAACGCGAGAGCCTGCGCCTGGCCGTGGTCCACCTGCCCGATTCCACCGCCCGGCTGAGCTGGCTGGCCGAGCACCTGCCCAAGATCCAGGGTTCGGGCATCGTCTACACGCTCACCGTGAGCGCCGCCCAGGAGACCGCCCGATTCCTGACCGAGCAGGGCGTGGACGTACGCGCCTACACCGGCCAGAGCGACCCCGACGAGCGACGTGAGGCCGAGGACGACCTGCTCGCCAACCGGGTCAAGGCCCTGGTCGCCACCAGCGCGCTCGGCATGGGCTTCGACAAACCCGACCTGGGCTTCGTGGTCCATCTGGGGGCACCGCAGTCCCCCATCTCCTACTACCAGCAGGTCGGTCGCGCCGGACGTGGTGTGGAGCGGGCCGAGGTGGTGCTGCTGCCGGGACGTGAGGACACCCAGATCTGGGAGTACTTCGCGGGTCTGTCCTTCCCGCCCGAGCAGACCGTGCGCCAGACCCTGGATGTGCTCTCCTCCGCCGACCGGCCACTGTCACTCGCCCACCTGGAGACCCGGGTGGACCTGCGTCGCACCCGGTTGGAGCAGATGCTCAAGGTGTTGGACGTGGACGGAGCCGTGCGCAGGGTCAGGGGAGGTTGGGAGGCCACCGGGCGGCCGTGGACCTACGACGCCGAACGCTACGCCGCCGTCGCGCGGGAGCGGGAGCGCGAGCAGCGCGCCATGCTGGACTACCTCGATCTCGACACCTGTCGCATGGAGTTCCTGCGGAGCCGGCTCGACGACCCCGAGGCCCGGCCGTGCGGCCGCTGTGACGTGTGCACGGGAGAGTACTGGAGCACCGACGTCGACCCCGCCCGACGCGAGGCGGCCGCCGAGCACCTGGACCGTCCCGGCACGCCGATCGCGCCTCGCCGCCAGTGGCCGACGGGGATGAGCACCCTGGGCGTGAACCTGTCGGGGCGGATCAAGGAGGAACTACGGGTGGAGGAGGGGCGGGCCCTGGGCCGCTTCACCGACATCGGGTGGGGCAACGATCTACGCCGTGTCCTGGCCGAGGACTCCCCCGACGCCCCGGTGGACGAACACCTGCTCCAGGGCGTGGTGCGGGTCCTGGCGGCCTGGGACTGGGATCGACGCCCTGTCGGTGTGGTGACGATGCCCTCGCTCACCCGTCCGGGGATGATCACCGACCTCGCCTCGCGGCTGTGCCGACTCGGGCGGCTCGAACCCGTGGGAGAGCTGGAGTACCGCACCGAGAGCGGCACCGGGCCCCGTCGGCACAACAGCGCGATGCGCCTGGAACAGGTGTACTCGGCGCTGGTGGCGGGGGAGGGGCTGAAGAGCCGGATGGCGGACCTGCAGCGGCGCACACCGGGGCCGGTGCTGCTGGTCGACGACTTCACCGACACCGGATGGAGCCTCACCGTCGGCGCGGCCCTGCTGCGTCAGGCCGGGGCTCCGGCGGTACTGCCGCTCACGCTGGCCACCGCAGGGGGGTGACCTCCAGGGCCCGACCGAGGCGCCCGGCACCGCACGAGACCGACCTTCCGGGTGTCCGAGCACGGATCGGGAGCACGGAGGAGACACGAAAAGGGCATGGCCCGGGCGTCCGGGCCATGCCGAAGAACGTCGCCTAGCGAATACGCTGACCTCGGGGCGCGCCACGACGGACCGGCTGTCCGTCGCCCAGATCCGGTCGGGCGCCCGGCTGGTGCAGGGCACGAGCCGCCAGTTGGTGGCCCCGCGCCAGTGCCTCCTTCGGATGGCGTCCGGCCAGCCACGCGGGCAGGAACCCCGCGATGAACGCATCGCCCGCTCCGACCGAACCCGGGGAGGGGTCCACCTGTTCGGCGGGCGCGGTCACGCAGTCCTCCCGGGTCTTGGAGGCCCACAGGCCGCCCTTGTCCCCGAGCTTGATCACCACGTTCGGGTACCAGGCGGTCAACACCTTGGCGGCGGCCTCGGGCTCGTCGCGTCCGGTCAGCACCCGCGCCTGGTCGGTGTTGGCGAACAGCAGACGGGCACCCTGGGTCCATTCCAGGAAGTTCTCCGCACCCGCGCGCTCCAGCGGCGCGTGCGAACCGCCGTCCACCGAGATCGACATGCCGCTCTCCCGAGCCATGCGCAGAGCCACCCTGGCGGCGCGGCGGGAGTCGGAGTTGATCAGCGTGTATCCCGAAAGGTGAAGGTGCCCGTCGGGGCCGAACACGTCGCGGGGCAGATCCTCGGGCTGCAGGCGGGCATTGGCCCCCGGATCGCTCAGCATCGTGCGGTCGCCCTTGTGCGTGATCATCACCACACAGGTTCCGGTGGGGCGTTCGGGGTCCATCACCATGCGCGAGTCCAGGCCGTAACCCATGAGTTCCATCTCACGGGTACGTCCTGTGATGTCGGAGCCGCGACGGCCGACGAACGTGGTTTCGGTGCCTTCCACGGCCAGCCACGAGGCGATGTTCGCCCCGGAACCGCCGCCGTACATGATCACGGACGCCGGAGTGTCGCTACCGCGGGCCAAAGGGTAGAACGCGCGCGCGACGGCATCGGTCATCAGGTCACCGATCACGACCACTCGTGTCATTTCGCCAACCACCGCCGAGGGTTATGAGAATCCGTGCTCGCACGACGTTAACAGGTGAACCGTCAGCGGCGTGTACCGAAGTGACAGCACCCCGGCAACACCGCGTCCGGACCTGATACCGGGCCCCGAAGCCGTCAAGGGGTCGAGCTCACGGGAGTCCTGGCAGACGTCGGAAGGACGTACCGAGCCTACCTTCGAGCGGGGGGTTTAGCCGCGCCCGGATGGACTTTCCCCGGATTCGGTCGTTTGTCGTCTAGTCTCGCACTCGTGCAGTCCTACCCGAACCACTGGGAAGCCGATGTCGTCCTGACCGACGGAGGCACCGCGCACCTGCGCCCCATCACCCCTGAAGACGCCGACCTGCTCCGCGACTTTCACTCCCGGCTTTCTCCGGAGACCATCTACTACCGGTTCTTCGCGCCCTACCCCAAGCTCTCCGATCGCGATGTCGAACGTTTCACCACGGTCGACTACGAGGACCGTGTGGCACTGGTCGCCACCATCTCCGACGCCCTCGTCTCCGTCGTGCGTTACGACAAGGTGGGGCCGGAGGAGGCCGAGGTCGCCTTCGTCGTGGAGGACGCCCACCAAGGCCGGGGCCTGGCCTCGGTGATGCTGGAGCACATCGGCGCGGCGGCCCGAGAACGCGGGGTACGCCGTTTCATCGCCGACGTGCTGCCGGAGAACCGGCGCATGATCAACGTCTTCCGCGAGGCCGGATACACCGCCCAGCAGACCTTCGACGAGGGTGTCATTCGCCTCACACTCGACCTTCAGCCCACCGACGTCTCCACCGAGGTCATGCGCGACCGTGAACAGCGTGCGGAGTCGCGTTCCATCGCCCGTCTGCTCTTCCCGAGCTCCGTCGCGGTCATCGGTGCCAGTCGCGCGGCCCACACCATCGGCCAGACCTCCCTGCGCAACCTGCTCAACGGCGAGTTCCAGGGACCCGTGTACCCGGTCCACCCCGAGGCCAAGGCGGTCGTGGGCGTACGCGCCTACCCCTCCGTCCTGGACATCCCCGACCAGGTCGATCTCGCCGTCGTGGCGGTGCGCGCCGACACGGTGGCCGACGTGGTCGAGCAGTGCGCGGAAAAGGGCGTGCACGGCCTCGTCGTGGTCAGTTCCGGCTTCGGGGAGGCCGGTCCCGAGGGCCGGGCCCGACAGGACGACCTGGTGCGCACGGCGCGGGCCGCCGGGATGCGCGTGGTCGGGCCCAACTGCCTGGGCATCGCCAACACCGACCCGGGGGTCTCCCTCAACGCGACCCTGTCACCCGACCTGCCGCCCACCGGCACGATCGGCTTCTTCTCCCAGTCCGGAGCCTTGGGCCGGGCCATCCTGCAGCGCGTGGCCGAACGTGGGATGGGCCTGTCCACCTTCGTCTCGGCGGGCAACCGCGCCGACGTGTCCGGCAACGACCTCATGCAGTACTGGCAGGAGGACCCCGACACCGAGGTGGTCCTGCAGTACCTGGAGTCGCTGGGCAACCCGCGCAAGTTCACCCGTCTGGCCCGCCGCCTGGCCAAGCAGAAGCCGGTCGTGGCGGTGCGCAGCGGAGGCTCGGCGCGCGCCACCCCCACCGGTCACGCCGCGGGCGGACTCGCCCTTCCCGACTACGCGGTCACCTCCCTGTTCCAGCAGGCCGGCGTGGTGCGGGTGGACGACATCACGCAGATGTTCGACGCGGCCCAGGTGTTCGCCTACCAACCGTTGCCCGCGGGGCCCCGGGTGGGGATCATCGGCAACTCCGACTCCCTGGAGCTGTTGGTCAAGGACGCGGCTGTGCGCCAGGGGCTCAAGCCGCACGACCCGGTCAACCTCGGCCCGCAGGCCACCGCCGAGGACTTCGACCACGCTCTGGAGTCCGCGCTCGCCGATGACGAGGTGGACTCGGTCGTGGTCGTGTTCATCCCCGCCCTGCACCCCATCTCCGACGACGTCGCCCGGGTCCTGCGGGCGCGCTCCCTGGGCTCGACCAAGCCCATCGTCACCACCTACCTGGCCCGACAGGGCATGCCGGAGGAGCTGCGCCACCTCGGTGAGCGGGGCCAGACAGTGCGTGGATCGGTGCCCTCCTATCCCTCTCCCGAGGACGCCGTGAGGGCTCTGGCCTACGCCACCCGCTACGCCCAATGGCGCGACCGCAAGGCGGGTCGTCACCCCGAACTCCCCGACATCGACCGCGCTCGGGCCCGGTCCGTCATCGACCGCGCTCTGAGGAACACCGCCCCCGACGAGGAGCGGATCGCCTGGTTCGGAGGCGAACGCCGTTACGACGAGGAGACGGCGGTCTCCAGTGAGGACGCCCGTGAGCTGCTCTCCTGCTACGGCGTCCACGCCTACCCCGACATCCCGGTGTCGTCCCCGGAGGAGGCGGTGGTGGCCGCCGGTGAACTCGGTTATCCGGCGGTGGTCAAAGCCGACTCCCCCGACCTGCGCCTGCGTGCGGGCGGCACGTTCGTGCGCGCGGACCTGCGCACCCCCGAGGACGTGCGCAGTGCCTTCACCTCCCTGCACGAGCGATTCGACGGGGAGGCCTCACTGGTCGTGCAGCGCATGGTCGCCCCCGGAGTGCCCACGGTCATCCGGGCGGGCGACAACCAGTCCTTCGGGTCGGTGGTCTCCTTCGGTCTGGCGGACGTGACCGCCGAACTGCTCGACGACCGGGCCTTCCGCCTGGCGCCGCTCACCGACATGGACGCGGCCGACATCATCCACTCCGTACGTGCGGCCCCGTTGCTGTTCGGACTGCCCGCGGGGGCGACCTCACTGGCCGAGCAGCCCAACGTGGAGGCGTTGGAGGACCTGCTCATCCGGGTGTCGCGACTGGTGGAGGCCTTCCCCGAGATCGGTTACGTGGACCTGGACCCGGTCCTGGTCAACGCGACCGGAGCCCATGTGCTGGGTGCGCGCATGTGGCTTCGCGAGGCTCCCGAGGTACGGCCCGACGTCGGGCCCCGGCGACTGCGTGGGGTGACGTTCTGATCAGGGGATGGGCCTCCCGTTTTCCGTACCGGTCGCAAAGTGTCACGGGAAGGAGGCAGGATAGGAGTATGAGGAAAACACGTGCCGTGTCCACGGACTGGCGGCTGGAGATCGAACGCAGCGGGTACTACCCGGCGCTGGTGATCGACGCCGTTTCCAGCGCTCTGGGCAGGGAGAGCGCCGA
>CALGOD010000185.1 GCA_937957845.1 uncultured Nocardiopsis sp. | reverse complement strand
CCCTGGGCCTTGAGGTTGATGTAGGCGTCGGCCAGCGCGGGCGCGATGTGCTCGGGGTCGGCGTCGACCACCTCCACACCCATCCGACGCAGTTCGGCGGTCACCCGACGCCGTTCGCTCAACGTCCGCTCGGCCGCCGCAGCGCGGTACAGGGCGTCCGTCCCGCCCCGTTCGGCGGCCATGCGGTCCACCTCCGGGTCCCTGACCGCCGCCACCAACAACAGGTGGCGTGAGGTCAGGGAGGGCAGCCTCGGCAACAGACCCTCCTCCAACGCCGCCGCGTTCAGGTCGGTCAGCAGCACCACCAGCTTCCGGGCCCGTCCCTGGGTACTCAGGATGGTCCCGACCAGACCCGCGGGGTCGGACTCCACCAGCTCGGCCTCCAAGGGGGCCATGGCCTCCACGATCCGGTTCACCTGGCTGCCCCTGCCCGAGGAACGGACCTGGGCGCGCGTGCGCCGGTCGTAGGCCATGAAGTCCACCCGGTCGCCCGCCCGACCCGCCAGGGCGGCGAGCAACAGGGCCGCGTCCATCGCGTGGTCCAGGCGCGGGGTGTCGCCCACCCGTCCGGCGGAGGTGCGTCCGGTGTCGAGCACGATGAGGATGCGCCGGTCCCGTTCGGGCCGCCACGTACGCACCATCACGCCGTCGCCCCGGGCCGTGGCCCGCCAGTCGATCGAGCGCACGTCGTCGCCGGGTACGTAGTCGCGCAGCGAGTCGAACTCACTGCCCTGACCGCGCACCATCGCCGTGTGCTGTCCCTCCAGCTCGCGCAGACGCGACAGTTTGCCCGGCAGGTGGCGTCTGCTGTGGAACGGCGGCAGTACCCGTACCGTCCACGGCGCGGACAGTGTCCGCTGTCTGCCCGCCAACCCCAGCGGTCCGACACTGCGGATGGTCACTCCGGCGGCCCGGGCGTCCCCACGACGTGTGGGGGTGAGGGTGGTCCGCACACGCCGACGTTCCCCCGCGGCCACCCGCAGTGGTCGTGCGCGCGGCGCCGCGTGCGAGCTCGGAGGCCAGGCGTCGCGCACCGAACCACGCAGGGTCCTTCGCGTGGGATTGGCGACGATGACGTGGACGGTCGCCGAGTCGCCCAGCCGCAGCGAGGTGTCGCCTTCCCGGGACAGGCGCATCGCCCCGGGACTCGCGGCCAGCATCACGTCCGCCACCAGTAGCGCGGCCAGTACGCCCAGGACGATCACGGTCACCTCGGCGCCGATCAGCCCGGACAGTGCCACCGCGACCGTCGCCGCCAGGGCCGACAGCACCGCCCGTCCGGTGACCACCATCAGCGCGGCACCGGGACGGAGGCGAGCACGCCGTCCAGGATCCCGTCGGCGGTCGCACCCTCCAGTTCCGCCTCCGGACGCAGCGCGACACGATGCCGCAGGGTGCCCTTGGCCAGGGCCTTCACGTCGTCGGGGGTGACGTAGTCACGGCCGGACAGCCACGCCCAGGCCCTGCTGGTGCGCAACAACGCCGTCGCACCGCGGGGAGAGGCCCCCAATTGCAGGGACGGCGACTGCCGGGTGGCCCGGCACAGGTCGACGATGTAACCGAGGACCTCCGGGGCCACCCGCACCCGTTCCACGGCGGCCCTGGCCGAACGCAGCTCGGCGGCGCCCGCCACGGCGGTCACCCCGGCCGCGACCAGGTCGCTCGGGTCGAAGCCCGCCGCGTGGCGACTCAGCATGTCCACCTCGGCGGCACGTTCGGGCAGGGGGATGGTGACCTTGAGCAGGAACCTGTCCAACTGTGCCTCGGGGAGCGGGTAGGTGCCCTCGTACTCCACCGGGTTCTGGGTGGCGGCCACCATGAACGGCTCGGGCAGTGCCACCGGTTTGCCCTCCACGGTCACCTGCCGCTCCTCCATCGCCTCCAGCAGGGAGGCCTGGGTCTTGGGCGGGGTCCGGTTGATCTCGTCGGCCAGCAGCAGGTTGGTGAACACCGGCCCCTTGAGGAACTCGAACTTGGCCGTGTGCTGGTCGTAGACGAGCGAACCCGTCACGTCGCCCGGCATCAGGTCCGGGGTGAACTGCACCCGCTTGTGATCCAGGGACAGCGCCGCCGACACGGTGCGTACCAGCAGTGTCTTGGCGACTCCCGGCACACCCTCCATCAACACGTGGCCGCGGCACAGCAGTGCCACGACCATCGCGGTCACCGTCTCGTCTTGGCCCACGACGGCCTTGGCCACCTCGCGACGCAGGGCGACCAGTGCCGCACGTGCCTCTTCGGCTGATGGCAGTGCCTCGGATGTGAAGGCGCTCACGTGCCGTCTACCTCTCTCGATACCTCAGTGGTCGTTCGCCGTCCCGTGCGGATACGCGTCATCGCAGCCTCCGGGTCAGTTCGTCGAGCTCCTCGGAGAGCCGGACCAGTGTGTCGTCGTCCCCCGCGT
This sequence comes from uncultured Nocardiopsis sp., assembly GCA_937957845.1. Taxonomy (GTDB): domain Bacteria; phylum Actinomycetota; class Actinomycetes; order Streptosporangiales; family Streptosporangiaceae; genus Nocardiopsis. Next base: position 6,082 of record CALGOD010000185.1, on the reverse strand, counting down.
AGGGGTCGGGTCGCTCAGGATGGAGCAACGATCGCAGGTGCCGGGGGTCGTCGCCGGTCCTCTCCGCGATGGCGGTCACGACCGCCTCGGGTGCGGGGTCCGGGCCCAGTCCCAGCTTCGGCGTCGTCCGTTCCAGGAATCCCGTACGCAGTGCCGCGGCGGCACGGTCCCTGGCCTTACGCGACCGGTACAGTCCCGCGCGGCCCTCGGTGGTCTCCGAGGCGCGTACCACCACGGGCAGCGACTCGGGCACCAGGGCGCCCATACGGCGGCCCCGCCACAGGGCCAACAACCCCAGCGTGACCACCAGCGGCAGCAGGGACCACCGCAGGCCCAGGGGGAGCAGCTCCCAGATGCCGGCACCGCCCTCCTGTCGAGGCGGTTCCGGGCGCAACCAGACCACGTCCTCGGCGGCCATGAGGTTCAACGCCAGTGCGGCGTTTCCGGCGACGTCGAGAGCGGTGTTGGTCAGCGGAGTGCCGGTGCCCAGGATCGTGGTGGTCGTGCCCTCTCCGTGCACCTGGACCAGGGCGTCACCGTCGCCGCCCGGGTAGCAGCCCACGGCCTCGACCTCCGGGGACGCCGTGTACAGCTCACCGGCCATGTCGGCGGGACCGGAGGCCCGCGCGGCGGGCAGGTCGCACTCGGGGGAGACGGGACGTTCCATGTCCAGGAACCGTTCGGGCGCCTCCCTGCCGGTCATCTCCACTCCGGGCGCGAACGCCTCCAGGGAACGTGTGGAGGGCTGGACCAGCACGGTGTCCACGTGGAGCGCGGCGAGGGCGTCCAGCTCCTCGGGAAGCATCCGGTGATCGAGGAGGACGACGAGCACGGTGTCCCCGCCGGCGCGCTCCACGGCGTCCTCCGCGGCGGTCGAGGAGCGCGTCACGTGCACGTCGCGGTCCTGTTCCAGCACGTTCACCAGCGCCCGCGTGCCGTCGGGGGAGACGGAGCCCGGTTCCAGATGGCCGGTGGGGAAGCGCTCGGTGCCCAAGGACAGCAGCACCGAGACCACCACGAGCGCGATGATGACGGCGGCCGGGACCCGGACCGAACGCCACAGCCGGCGAGCACGCGAACCCGCGGGCTCCGTGGGGTCGGGGCCGGGGGTCCGGGGTGGTGTGGACACGATGGCGGTCATCCTCGGACCTCCTCCGCCGGCCGGACGGTTCGCAGACGTTCGTCCGATTCGCGCAGGACCCGCGCGGAGTCGGCGGTGGCGGGTCGGTCGCCGTAGACCACGTCGTTGAAGATCCGGGCCGCCCGATCCAGGCCCTCGGCCTCACCGGGAAGCACCGCGGAGGCCTCGACGGCCAGTTCGGTGGCGGTTCGGCCCGCGCGCGGCGTGATGATCGCCCGATCCTCCAGGTCCACGCTGATGGCCCTCAGCCTCTCGGTGACGGCGAGGGCGAACTCGCCCTCGGCCTCGGCGCGGTCGGCCGCGGCACGGTGGTCGGCCGCCGTCATCGGGGTTCCCTCGTGCACGGGTGCCCCGGGCTTACGGCTGCGGGACGGGCGCAGCCAGAAGACGAGCCAGAGGGCCAGGAGCGCGATGAGCACCAGGAGCGCGCCCAAGACCCAACCTCCTCCGGCCGAGGGCACGGGGACCTGCGAGAAGAGTTCATCGAGCCAGGCGAGAAAGCGGTCCAGCAAGGACGGCTCCTGCTCCCCGTAGAGGGGGTCGCTCAGTTCTCGGACGGCACGGCGTCGCCCCTCCTCCCCGGTCACCTCCCCGACGGCCGCGTGGGGCGCCCTCACGCCCGGGGCTCCGGAAGATAGATCTCCGGGCCCACCGCGTGACCGGCTCGGGCCGCCTCGTGCAGCCTCAGGTCCAGGCCCTCGCGACGCATCCTCAGGTCCACGTAGAGCAGGGTGTTGACCCCCGCCGCGAAGGGCTGGGTGATGGCGTACACCAGCACTGTGCCCACATAGATCAGGGCGCTGGAGGCGATGATGGTCCAGGTCGCGCTCGAGTCGATGAACGTGAAGACCCCCGAGGCCATGCCGAAGGGCATGTTGAGGATCATGCCGACCACCATCACGAGGAGTCCGGTCAGCAGCCAGTAGCCGAGGGTCCGCCACCACTGGCCCTGGGACAGACGCCAGGAGCGGGCCAGGGCCCGGCCCGGGCCGAGGCGTTCGAGCACGACCAGGGGCATGGCGTAGTAGAGGCGGACCCAGATCCAGGTACCGGGCACGATGACGGCGGCCATGACGAGGAGGAAGAGCAGGAGGCCCACGAGGAACCCGGCGCCCCCGCCCGACTCCATGCCCACGATGACGCCGAGGACGACCGCCCCCACCACTCCGATCGTGGCGGCGATCCACATGAGGAACTGGATGCCCAGCTTGATCAGGGCCAGGCCGATGACCGCACCCAGCCGATCGCGCCCGGCCTCCCAGGCCTGACGGGGTGTGAGTCGGTGGCCGAGGACGGCCATGCCGATCGTGGTGGCGAGCAGTCCCAACACCACGGACCCGCCGAGGTAGACGATGAGTTCGCCCGCGTACATCAGGACGAGGGTCACCGGCGAGGTGGGAAAGAGCGGTGCGTCGGGGTTCACGGCCGTGGGGTCGACCATGAGGTCGTCCAGCCAGGCCGTGTAGTCGTCCAGGAACCAGGTCGAGGCCAGGGTGGTCAGGATGGAGGCGACCGCCATGACGATCAACGAGAGCCCGACGGTGGTCTTCGGGTTGTGGCGGATGAGGCTGAAGGCACCGTTGAAGATGTCTCCGAGGGTCATCGGCCGCAGTGCGACGACACCGGGCTTGGGCGGGGGCGGAGCTCCGTACGGGGGCTGTTGACCGTGGCCGGGCTGTCCGCCGTAAGGAGGAGCACCGTGTCCGGGGTGTCCGCCGTAAGGGGAAGCACCGTGTCCGGGGCCGTGACCGGGTTGCCACCACTGTGCGCCCTGAGCCGGGTCGGGGTACTGCCCGCCCTGGCCGGGGTACTGCCCGCCTTGCGCGGGGTACTGCCCGTAGGCGGCCTGCCCCGGGTGGGGGTGCTGTGGTGCCGGACCCTGGCCGTGCCGGTACTCTCCCTGGTCCGGCGGGAGGGGGCCGGGCCGTCCCTGTTCGGACGGTGGGAACGGGCGGTGCTCTTCAGGAGGAGGCGGGGGAGTCGACGGTCCCCGCCCCGGTGCGGCCCAGCCGCCGGGTTCGCCCGGGGGTGTGGCCGGCGTGTCCCGGTGGTCGTCCTCCTGGGTCATCTGTCCCGTCCTCCAAGGGGTTCGGTCACGTTGTGCGAGCGGATCCATGCGAATGCCGCTCTCCGGAAAACCAACCTACCTGCCGGTTCCACCGGCACGCGGCGGTGTTCAGGGGTATACAGGAGTAACCGACCCACTTCATTCCTTTTGTATGCTTTCTGTTACCGACAAGTCGAGTCGCGAAGGTTCGCGAGGTCAGTTCAGCAGGGCCGACGCGCCAGTGACCGAAACCGGGTCCACCAGGACCGAAAAACGTTGACCACTCTCCCAACACCACTCGAAGGTGGCAAGGTGGGGGACGAAGCAGTTCCTTGCGTTGTGGGCGCACAGAACGTTGATGTCGCTTGAGTGTTCCAGAGAGAGGAGTAGGCGCCGCAGTACCCGCCGGTGGGCGGGTGTGACGCCCGGCGCCGGACACACCGATGAAGGGACGTGTACTGGTTGTCGACGATGACCTCGCCCTGGCCGAGATGCTCGGTATCGTGCTGCGGGGTGAGGGATTCGAGCCCTCGTTCGTGCATGACGGGGACAAGGCCCTGGAGGCCTTCCGTGAGACCAAGCCCGACCTGGTCCTCCTCGACCTGATGTTGCCCGGGGCCGACGGGATCGACGTGTGCCGTCAGATCCGCGCCGAATCCGGCGTGCCCATCGTGATGCTCACCGCCAAGAGCGACACCATCGACGTCGTCCTGGGCCTGGAGTCCGGAGCCGACGACTACATCGTCAAGCCCTTCAAGCCCAAGGAGCTCGTGGCCCGTATCCGCGTGCGGCTGCGCCGTACCGAGGAGCCCGCTCCCGAGATGTTGCAGATAGGCGACATCACCATCGACGTCGCAGGCCACTCCGTGCGTCGGGACGGCGAGCAGATCAGCCTCACTCCTTTGGAGTTCGACCTCCTGGTGGCCCTGGCCCGTAAGCCGCGCCAGGTCTTCACCCGCGAGGTCCTCCTGGAACAGGTCTGGGGTTACAGGCACGCCGCCGACACCCGCCTGGTCAACGTCCACGTGCAGCGTCTCCGGGCCAAGATCGAGAAGGACCCCGAGCACCCCGAGGTCGTCGTCACCGTTCGTGGTGTCGGTTACAAGGCCGGTACCGCCTGATCCCACCGAGCGACATGACCGCAGGCAGACCCGAGGACGAGCGGGCGACCGCATCCGAGGTGCAGAGTCCGCCCTCCGGGTCGTCCCGACCCGGAGGGCGTCGGCGTGACAACGGCACGGGGCTCACCCGTGCGTACCTGTTCGCCCAGCGAGCCGCTCGCGCGCTGGTGCGCGGTGTCCACACCAACTGGCGCCGCTCACTGCATCTGAGGGTCATCTCCATCACCCTCGTGCTGTCCCTGGTGGTGATCCTGGGACTGGGATACGTGCTCATCTCCCAGGTGCGGAGCGGCCTGCTCGACGCGAAGATCGGCACGGCCGTCACCGATCACCGAGCCGGGCTCAACTACGCGCTCGCCGAACTGCGGGAGAACGAGACGGCCGACCGCAAGCGGCTCCTGTACGACCTCTCCAACGAGCTCACCAGCCGCAGCGGCGATACCGGGCTGTACAGCGTGGTCATCCTTCCCTCGGTGGGCGACGAGATCGGGTGGGCCACGGGTGAGGGCACGGTCCCCCAGCGGCTCATCGACCAGGTCCGCCAGTCCGAGGTGGACGAGCAGCAGTACCACACCTACACGCGCGTCACCACCGAGCAGGGCGGCTCCGAGAAACCCGCGCTGGTGGTCGGCTCGCAGCTCACGCACGCCTACGAGTTGTACTACATCTTCCCGCTCCAGCACGAGCAGGAGATCCTCGACCTGGTCCAGAACACGGTCGCCCTGGTGGGTGCCCTGCTGGTCATCCTCCTCGGACTGATCGCGTTCGTCATCACCCGGCAGGTGGTCGTACCGATCAGGTCGGCCGCCCGCTCCGCCGAGCGGCTCTCCTCGGGAGACCTCACCGAACGTATGACCGTACAGGGGGAGGACGACCTGGCCCGGCTGGCGCTGTCGTTCAACGACATGGCGGGCAACCTCCAAGAGAAGATCCAAGAGCTGGAAGAGCTGTCCAAGCTCCAGCGCCAGTTCGTCTCCGACGTCTCCCACGAGCTGCGTACCCCGCTGACCACCATCAAGATGGCGGGAGACGTGCTCTTCGACGACCGCGAGGAGTTCGAACCCACCACGCGTCGCTCGGTGGAGCTGCTACAGAGCCAGGTGGAGCGCTTCGAGGAACTGCTCGCGGACCTGCTGGAGATCAGCCGCCACGACGCCGGAGCCGCCACCCTGGGCGTCGAGTCGCTCGACATCCGCGACGCGGTGATGAAGGCCGTCGGTGACGCCGAGCAGATCGCGGAACGGCGCGGCATCAAGGTCGTCCTGCGCCTGCCCGCCGAACCCTGCACGGCCGAGTACGACTCCCGACGGATCAACCGCATCCTGCGCAACCTCGTCGTCAACGCGATCGAGCACAGCGAGGGCCGCGACGTGGTGGTCACGGCGGCGGGGGATCGAGATGCCGTGGCGGTGGCGGTGCGCGACTACGGGGTGGGCCTGAAGGAGGGGGAGGAGCACCTGTGCTTCGACCGCTTCTGGCGCGCGGACCCGGCCCGCGTGCGCACCACCGGTGGCACGGGCCTGGGACTGGCCATCGCCAAGGAGGACGCGACGTTGCACGGAGGCTGGCTCCAGGCGTGGGGAATGCCCGGCCAGGGCTCCCAGTTCCGTCTGTCCCTGCCCCGACGCTCCGGCGCCGAACTGCGCGGATCCCCTCTGCCGCTGGTGCCGCCGGAGATCGCACTGGGACGTGGTTTCACCCCCTTCCACGACAAGGGTGAGGACGGCGACGGCGTGACTGCCCGGGCGTAGAGACACCCCGCCCCGGCGACGC
>CALGOD010000184.1 GCA_937957845.1 uncultured Nocardiopsis sp. | reverse complement strand
TGGGGACCGGGGGACGTCGACCGGTTGTTGGAGGCCTTCTCCGAGGCCGAGATGGCCAGGCAGTCCCCTGTGGTGCCGACCACGCCGGAGCAGGCCCGCGCGTGGATCGACCGGCGACGTGTCCTGGCCACGGAGGGGTCGGAGTTCGGCTTCGCGGTGGTGGAGGGGGACGGGCCGGTGCTGGGACACGTCCAGGTGTCGGTGACCAGCAGGCGCCACGACACGGGCTGGGTGTCCTACTGGACCCTGGCCGAGGTACGGGGCAGGGGTGTGGCCACGGCCGGGGCGGTGCTGGTCTGCGATTACGCCTTCACCAGGTTGGACCTGTTCCGGCTGGAACTGGGGCACCGCCTCGACAACCCCGGATCGTGCGTGGTGGCGCGTCGCGCCGGGTTCCGGCCCGAGGGGATCGAGCGCCGGAAGCTGCGTTACGGCGATGAGCGCTTCGACACCGGGACACACGCCCGTCTGGCCACCGACCCGGTGGAGGGCGTCGAGCTCCGGCCGTGCGCGTACTGACGGAATGAGGAAGGGCGCGGGGTCCGGTGTGCGCCGAACCCCGCGCCTTGGTGTTCGCGCGTCCCAGAACGCCTCTTAGTCGTCGATGGCGATGCCGGACGTGGCGGTGCCGAAGAGGACGTTGCAGCCACCGTGGTCGACGCCGGCGAAAGCGAGCACGTCGGCGCAGATCGGCACGGTGATGTTCTGGATGTTGGCGTTGTTGTCCGCGGCGGCGGGGCCGGCCATGGCACCGAACGCGAGGCCGGTGGCGAGAACGAGTCCGGAGATGGTGGCGAAACGCTTCATGGTGTTGTTCCCTTTCGATTCGTGGTGTGAGCGTTGTTGCTGAGGAGTTCAGGTGAGCCGGGGCGAGGGGCCCGCCGTGACTTCCTAGTCGTCGATGGAGATTCCGCTGGTGGAGTCCCAGTTGACGACGTTGCAGCCGCTGGCGCTGGCTCCGGAGGCCTTGAGCACGTCCAGGCAGACCGGGATCGTGACGTTCTGGATGTCGGCGTTGTTGTCCGCGGCGGCGGTGCCGGCCATGGCACCGAACGCGAGGCCGGTGGCGAGGATGAAACCGGAAACCTTGGCGATACGGGACATTCTTCTTGCCTTTCGGAAGTTCAAAACAGGAGGGCTGCAGCCGCCGGAAATAACTTAGCGTAATTGGTCGCCTGCTGGGAGTGTTTTCAGGGGAGGGTCCCGTATCTCCCTGAACTTTTCTCGGCTCTGCCGGTGACATGGCGGACATGTCGCCGCTTCGGGGTGCTGTGAATGGCGAGGTCGAAAAGACGGTAGGACTGCATATCCGGCGAATACATCAGAACCGGTATGTCAGCGATATCGGGCACGAAAAAGCCCGCACGGTGCACTGCGCACCGTGCGGGCCCGAGCGCGGGGCTACCAGCCCTGCTGACCGTATCCCGGGTACTGCTGGCCGTAGCCGGGCTGCTGCCCGTACCCCGGCTGCTGCCCGTAGCCCGGGTACTGCTGCTGGTCGTATCCCGGGTAGGGCTGCTGGCCGTAGCCATGCTGCTGCCCGTAGCCCGCGTACGGGTCCTGGGGCTGTCCGCCGGTGGGGTGGTACGGCTGCTGCTGGCCCGAGGGCTCCTGGGGCTGGGCCTCGGGCCTCTCCGCCGCCGCGTCCTTCCTCCCGGCCTCCGGATCCGGACGGAAGATGAACAGACGGGCGGGCTTGTCACCCTCGTCGCCCGGCGTGATCAGGTCCAGACGCCACCCGGCCTCCTCGATCCCCTCGAGAATGCGGGTCAACCCGGGACGCAGCTTGCTGGAGGGCTCGTCATAGGCGTTCACCTCCAGCTGGATGATGAACATCCGGCGCTTCTGCTGCGCGGCGACCTTGGCGTGCTCGACGACCGTGCTGTCCCTGACGACCTGTGTGACGCTCATGAATAACCGTTACCCATCTGCTCCACGTGGAGCTTGCCGTACCCGTCGGGCCGATACCCGGTCATCCGCGTCCACCGTGGCGGGATTCCGCCGGGCTACGCATCCATGATGCCTCCTGCCGTGAGGTATCCGCCACAGAAAGCCTCAAGGGCCATGGCGAACAGGTGCCCTCACCGGCGGTCAGGCGGAGGCGGCGGCGCGGACGGCCTCGACGACGGGTGTCTCTCCGTTCACCAGATTGAGAACCTTCCCGACGGTCCCCGGTTCGTCCAGGAGGGCCACGATCACCGAAGCCACGTCGTCGCGGGTCACCGAGTCACGCTGTACCTCCGAGCCCAGCGCCACCCGACCCGTGCCCGGATCGTCGGTCAGCCGCCCGGGACGCAGGATCGTCCAGTCCAGCTCCAGACTCCGCTCACGAAGATCGGCGTCGGCCGCGCGCTTGGCCTCCACGTAGGCGGCCCAGGACTCGTCGGTGCCCTCGGGAACCGGCTCGTCCACGCCGATGGCCGAGATCTGGACCAGGCGGCGCACACCCGCCAAGGAGGCGGCGTCCGCGGTCAACACGGCCGCCTTGCGGTCTACGGTCTCCTTACGGGCCGGACCGCTGCCCGGACCCGCGCCCGCCGCGAACACGACGCCGTCGGCGTTCATGAACTTCTCGGTCAGTTCGGTGACGGTGGCCTTCTCCAGGTCGATCACGACCGGTTCGGCGCCGGCCTCGGTCACGTCCTGGGAATGGTCGGGATTACGGATGAGCGCCACGGGCTCGTCACCACGGTCGGCCAACTTCCTGGCGAGCCGCAACGCGATCTTCCCGTGTCCCCCGGCGATGACAATACGCATGGGGGAAGCCTATTGCCTCACGCCGCGCGAACCCCGTCGCACTCCCGCGCGCCGGTCGGTGTGAGCCGACCGGCGCGCGGGAGGCGCGAACGCGGTAGGTCCCTACTCGACGCTCCAGGTGTCCCCGCCGGCGAGCAGGGCCGCCAGCTCACCGTCCCCGTGCTCGGCACGGGCCTCGTCGACCTGCTCGTTGACCAGGTCGTCGTAGGTGGGGCGGTGGACGTCCCGGAACACGCCGACCGGTACGTGCTCGAACGCCGGCTGGTCCAGGCGCGACAGCGCGAACGCATACCCCGGGTCCTCCCGGTGGGCGTCATGCCTGATCAGCCGCTCCTCGCCGACCGAGGCCACGTCCACGACCTCCAGACCGCCGAACTCCCCGGCGACCACGCCCCGGTCCGGACCCGACCGCAGCGGCTCCCCGTGCTCCATACGCAGCAGACGGGTGTCGCGCGCGGCCGGGTCCTTCAACGGCTCGAACGCGTCGTCGTTGAAGATCGGGCAGTTCTGGTAGATCTCCACGAACGAGGCCCCCGGGTGGTCGGCGGCCGCGCGCAGCACCGAGGTGAGGTGCTTGCGGTCGGAGTCGACCGTGCGCGCCACGAACGTGGCCTCCGCGCCCAACGCCAGCGACACCGGGTTGAACGGCTGGTCCAGCGATCCCACCGGTGAGGACTTGGTGATCTTCCCGGGCTCGGAGGTGGGCGAGTACTGGCCCTTGGTCAGCCCGTAGATCCGGTTGTTGAACAACAGGACGTTGATGTTGACGTTGCGGCGCAGCGCGTGGATCAGGTGGTTGCCGCCGATGGAGAGCCCGTCACCGTCACCCGTGATCACCCACACCGACAGGTCCGGGCGGCTGGTGGCCAGGCCCGTCGCGATCGCCGGGGCACGCCCGTGGATCGAGTGCATGCCGTACGTGCTCAGGTAGTAGGGGAAACGGGAGGAACAGCCGATCCCCGACACCATCACGATGTTCTCCCGGGGCACGCCCAGCTCCGGGAGGAAGGACTGGAAGGCGGCCAGGATCGCGTAGTCACCGCACCCAGGGCACCAACGCACCTCCTGGTCGGACTTGAAGTCCTTCATCTTGTAGGCGGTGTCGGTCTTGGGCACCAGACGGAGTCCGCCCAGGCCGTGGCCGTTCGAGCCGGGAACGTGCCCCGTCGAGTTCTCAGTCACGGTCGATGACCTCCTGCAGCACTCCCGCGAGCTCTTCGGCCTTGAACGGCAGACCGCGGACCTTGTTGTAACCGATGACGTCGACCAGGAACCTGCCGCGCAGCAGCAGGGACAGCTGGCCCAGGTTGATCTCGGGGACCACCACACGCTCGTAGCGTCGCAGCACGTCGCCGAGGTTGGCGGGGAAGGGGTTCAGGTGCCGCAGGTGCGCCTGCGCCACCCGGCCGCCCGCACGACGGACACGGCGTACGGCGGCGGCGATCGAGCCGTAGGTGCCGCCCCAGCCCAGTACCAGTACGTCGGCCTCCCCGCCGGGGTCGTCCACCTCCAGTTCGGGGATGTCCCGTGCGATCGCGTCGATCTTGCCCTGACGCGTGCGCACCATCAGGTCGTGGTTGGTCGGCGTGTAGGAGATGTCACCGCTCTCGGCGTGCTTCTCGATGCCGCCGATGCGGTGTTCGAGCCCCGGGGTGCCCGGGACCGCCCACGGGCGGGCCAGGGTCTCCTCGTCGCGCAGGTAGGGCAGGAACGTCCCGTCGGGACCGTTCGGCCCCGTCGCGAAGGCGGGGTCGATCTCCGGGAGTTCGGACACCTCGGGCAGCCGCCACGGCTCCGACCCGTTGGCCAGGTACCCGTCGGAGAGCATGACCACCGGGGTGCGGTAGCGCACCGCGATCCGCACCGCCTCCAGGGCCGCGTCGAAGCAGTCCGAGGGAGAGGACGGCGCCACCACCGGCACCGGAGACTCGCCGTTACGTCCGTACAGGGCCATGAGCAGGTCGGTCTGCTCGGTCTTGGTCGGCATACCGGTGCTGGGTCCGGCACGCTGCACGTCGACGATCACCAACGGCAGTTCGGTCATCACCGCCAGGCCCACGGTCTCCTGCTTGAGCACCATGCCCGGGCCGGAGGTGGTGGTCACCCCCAGGGAACCGCCGAAGGACGCGCCCAGGGCGGCGCCCACGCCGGAGATCTCGTCCTCGGCCTGGAACGTGCGCACACCGAATCGCTTGTGCTTGGACAACTCGTGCAGGATGTCCGACGCCGGGGTGATCGGATACGAGCCCAGGAACAGGGGCAGCCCCGACTGCTTGGAGCCGGCGATCAGGCCGTAGGCGGTCGCCAGGTTGCCGGTGATGTTGCGGTAGGTGCCCGAGGGGAGCCTGGCCGGCTTGATCTCGTAGGAGACCGCGAAGTCCTCGGTGGTCTCACCGAAGTTCCACCCGGCCTGGAAGGCGGTCAGGTTCGCCGCGAGGATGTCGGGCTTGTGGGCGAACTTCGACTTCAGGAACGAGGTCGTCCCCTCGGTCGGCCGGTTGTACATCCAGGACAACAGACCGAGGGCGAACATGTTCTTCGCCCGCTGCGCGTCCTTCTTGGAGATGTCGGAGTCGGCCAGGGCCTCCACGGTCATAGACGTCAGCGGGACCGCGCTGACCTTGAACCCGTCCAGGGTCCCGTCCGTGAGAGGGTCCACGGTGTATCCCACCTTGGCCAGGCTGCGCTTGGTGAACTCGTCGGTGTTGACGATCACGGTCGCGCCCCGGGGAAGATCCTCCAGGTTGGCCTTGAGGGCCGCGGGGTTCATCGCCACCAGCACGTCCGGGGCGTCCCCCGGCGTCATGATGTCGTGGTCGGCGAAGTGCAACTGGAAGCTGGACACCCCGGGGAGGGTTCCGGCCGGCGCACGGATCTCCGCGGGGAAGTTCGGCAGGGTCGACAGGTCGTTGCCGAACGACGCCGTCTCCTGCGTGAAGCGGTCACCGGTCAGCTGCATGCCGTCGCCGGAGTCACCGGCGAAGCGGATGACGACGCGGTCGAGCTGTTCGATCTGTTTGGCCACTGAGATCGACGACCTCCTTGGTGAGCCGCCGGTCGTGACGGGCGGCGGCGCTCGTGTGTCGGCCCCGACCGGACCGCTCGGGCACGGACCGGGTGCCTGGTTCGGGGACATGGGGACGGCATTCGTGGTCCTCGCGATCACCGGGTGCGCCAACCCGGCTCTCGCGCGCGGTCGGGTGTGAGGGGTTCGACCCTCAACGACACGGCCGTTCGCCCACCGGGCCGAGCGACAGGGATTCCCCCGGCCTGATGAGCGAAGTAACGGGAGCCACGTTCGCACTATAGGTCGTCGGGCACGCGGTGACGGGGGTCGGGTGGTGATTCTCACATGTGCGATCGCACACGGTCCGCTTCCGTGGTGACGGAAGGCCTTTCGGGGCGCACGGGGCGTGATGTGGCCAACGGCCGGTCACACGGGGAACGCGGGACGCCGACCCGCACGTTTGTCACCATGTACGCATTCATGGTGGTGATGAGCGAGGAGGTGGCGGCGTGCACGTCAACACGGTCCGCGCGGTCGGCCTGTTCGCCGGCGTCTCGGCGCTCGTCATCGCGGTCGGCTGGCTGTTGGGTTCGGAGAAGGGCGTCCAGCTCTCCGTGATCCTGATGGTGTGCGCCGCGGGCCTGGTCTACCTCTTCGGAGAGTCCCTGGCGCTGCGCGCGATGCGGGCCCGTCCGGTGAGCGAGATCGAAAGGCCGGAGCTGTACCGGGTCGTACGCGAGCTCGCCACCGCGGCCAGGCAGCCGATGCCGAGGCTGTACCTGTCACCCGTACGGTCGCCCAACGCCTTCGCCACGGGAAGCAGTCCGCGCCGCTCCGCCCTGTGCTGCACCACGGGTCTGCTGAGCGCCCTCGACGAACGCGAACTACGCGGGGTGATCGCCCACGAACTGGCGCACATCCGGTCCCACGACACGCTCATCAGCTCGGTGGCCGTCACCCTGACGGGGCTGATCACGGCCATGTCCGTGGTGGCGTTCCTGCTGCCGCTGGGGGAGTCGGAGGAGACCGACATGCCCAACCTGTTGGGTGGGCTGGTGATGGCACTCCTGGCGCCCCTGGCCGCGTTGGTGGTGTACTGCGGAGTGGGCCGTCGACGGGAGTTCCGCGCCGACGAGCAGGCCGCCCGGCTGACCGGCGACCCCCTGGGGCTGGCCCGGGCACTGGACAAACTGGACGCGGGCGCCCGCCGGTACCCGCTGCCGCGGGAGCGCAGCCTGCTGGCGTCGGCGCACCTGATGAGCACCAACCCCTTCCCGAACGGGATCGGACGCCTCTTCGCCGCCCACCCGCCGACCGACGAGCGCGTACGGCGTCTGCGGGAGCTGCGCCGCAAGTGGGACCTGGGCGGATAGGGCGGCGCCCGCGAAGGTCAGCGGGGCCGTGCCCGCCCTCCGACGGAGGGGCCGGCACACCGCATCCGTACCGAGCGCGTGCCCTGGGGGCGGTGCGCTCGGTCGCGTCCTCCGGATGCCCCTGCGAGGGGATTCGTTCGGCTCACGTGGGGTCGAGGTGGTGACCCCACGAGCCTCTAGCGGTAGTTGACGAACTGCAGGGCCAGGTCGAAGTCCTTCTCCTTGATGAGGGCCTGGACCGCCTGCAGGTCGTCCTTCTTCTTGGAGCTGACGCGCAGCTCGTCGCCCTGGATCTGGGCCTTGACGCCCTTGGGGCCCTCGTCGCGGATCAGCTTGGAGATCTTCTTGGCGTCCTCGGTGCTGATGCCCTCCTTGAGACCGATGGCGAGGCGGTACTCCTTGCCGGAGGGCTTCGGCTCGTCGGCGGGGTCCAGGATCTTCAGGGAGAGCTTGCGCCTGACGAGCCTCTCCTTGAAGACCTCCATGGCGGCGTTGACCCGCTCCTCGGAGTTGGCCCTGATCTCGATGCCGTCCTCTCCCTGCCAGGAGATGGCGGCTCCGGTGCCCTTGAAGTCGAACCGCTGGGCCAGCTCCTTGGCGGTCTGGTTCAGGGCGTTGTCGACCTCCTGACGGTCGAGTTTGGACACGACGTCGAAACTGGATTCGGCGGCCACGTTCGCTCACACCCCGTTGGATCGCATGGGTCGCGGGCGTCCGAGGACGCCCGCGTGGGTCTGGTCGGCCCGCACCGGGGCCCGGCGCGGGCGGACTTCAGAGCTTAGCCGTGCCCTGCTCAGGATGGCCGGACGGCGGGTCGGGGGGCACGCTCGCGCGAACGATTTCAGGTTCGGACGGAACATCCGCTATTCTCTGTGGTGCGTCGCGACGAGCACGTCGCCGCAGACCAGGCAGGTTGCCCGAGTGGCCAATGGGAGCGGACTGTAAATCCGTCGGCTTAGCCTTCGAAGGTTCGAATCCTTCACCTGCCACACTGGGAAAAGGCCCGGTGACCAGCAAAAACGCTGTTCACCGGGGCCTTTCGTCTTCCCGGTCGTCCATGGGGCGGCCACGCGACGCTCTCAGGCGATGATCCCGGGTGTGTCGTCTCTCACCCCGATCCTCGGCCGTGGCCTCCGGGCTCGTGTTCCGGTGTTCGCCCCGCCCTTCGAGACATCCGGCACGGGACCCAGGACCCCCTCGGGACGACCGGACCGTGCCCGGCCCTCTCCGCGGGGATCAGCGCGGGGACTCGCCGGTGTCGAGAACCGAGGGGAGCCCCCCTCCCCGAAGACCGGCCTCCACCCACCGGCACGGTCCTCGGCCGCCCGGTGATGAGCGTTCGCCTTCGGTCCTC
>CALGOD010000183.1 GCA_937957845.1 uncultured Nocardiopsis sp. | reverse complement strand
TCGTGTGCGGAAGGACCGCCGGCACCAGTGGAGCCCGGCGACGCAAGGGCGCCGGTGGTCCTGCGACCCAGGGTGAGCTGCGCGGGGAGAGGGCCTGGGCTCCGGTCTCGACGAACATGAAGCTCCTGCCCCAGACCAGGGCGAGGAGGGCGGACCCGGCGCGCCAGTCGGTCAGGCGGCGGTGCGGAGAGAGCCGGCGGGGGAGGGCGTGCGGAGCACGGGACATGGGATGTTTCCACCTCTTCCCCTTGTCTTAGGTCTACTTCATGTTTCCTGGCTTCGGCGTTAGCATTCCTTACATGCTCAGTGTCGACAGGCTCCGGGTGCTCCACACCATCGCGGTCAACGGTTCGCTCACCGCCGCGGCCGAGGCCCTCCACGTCACCAACTCCGCGGTCTCCCAGCAGCTGGCCAAGCTCGAACGCGAGGTCGGGCAGCCCCTGGTCGAGCGCAACGGCCGCGGTGTCCGACTCACCGACGCGGCCGAACTGCTGGTCGAGCACACCGCCAAGATCCTGTCCATGGTGCAGCGGGCCGAAGCCGACCTGGAGGCGCACCGCGACGACGTGACCGGACACCTGCGCCTGTCCGCCACGCCCACGGCGGTCCGGGGCCTCCTTCCCCACGCGCTGGCCTCCCTGAAGGAGGCCCATCCCGGTCTCAGACTGGAACTGCACGAGGAGGAGCCGTACGAGAGCGTGCCCGCCATGGCCCGTGGGGACGCGGACCTGGCCATGGTCGTGGACTGGGTCGGTTCCCCGCTGAGCCTGCCCGACGGTATGAGTCGCGCCTCCCTCATGGAGGACGTCGGCGACATCGCCCTGCCGGCCGACCACCCCCTGGCCCACCGCGAACTCCTCGAACTGGAGGAGATCCTCGACCTGCCCTGGATCAGCTGGTCACGGGGCTCGATCTGTGACGACTGGCTGCACGGCATCATCCGGGCGCGTGGCGGCGAACCCAGGATCATCCACAACGTGGAGGAACACCAGACGAAGCTCACGCTCATCGCCGCCGGGATCGGCGCCGCCGTCATGCCCCGGCTCGGGCGCGGTCCCCTGCCCGAGGGGGTGCGGGTGGTGCCCGTGCAGCCGGCCCTCGTCCGCCAGGTGTACGTGTTCTGGCGCACCGACGCCTCGCGCAGACCGGCGATCCGCGCCACCGTCCGGGCTCTGCGCGAGGCCGCGGCCGCCTACACCTGAAAGCGGTGACCTCCGGCCCCGGGACCAGGACAGGACCCGGGGCCGGAGGGCCTCAGTCCCGTCCCTCGATCAGCCCCGACAGGGTGGCGCCCGGGCTGATCACCTCCGGGTCGGTCCGCACGTCCACGAGGGTGGGCAGGTCCGCGCTCACCGACTCCGCCAGGGCCTTCTCCAACTCCTCCCTGGTGTGCACGGTCGCGCCCCGCGCGCCCAGAGACCGGGCGAACCCGGCCAGGTCCAGCGGGCCGCTGATCCGGGTACCGGCGATCCGTCCCAGCTGCCGGGCCTGGTGCATGGCGATCGTGCCGTACAGCCCGTTCTGGAACACCACCACGGTGACGGGCGCGCCCACCCGCACCGCGGTCTCCAGTTCCTGACCGGTCATCAGGGCACCGCCGTCGCCGGCGACCGCCACCACGGTCCTGTCCGGAGCGGCGATCTTGGCCGCCACCGCGGCGGGCACGGCGTAGCCCATGGCTCCGCTGGTCGGCGCCAGTTGGGTGCGGGGATGCCGGAACCACCAGCCGCGGTGCAGGAAGGAGGCGAAGTTGCCCGCGTCGTTGGTGATCAGCGCGTCCTCCGGCAGGGACGCGCGCATGCCCGCGATCACGGACCATGGGTGGAGGAGGGGGCCGGTGTGTTCGGCGGCCTCGGGCGGCACGGTGGCGGAGGCCACCCAGTTCCGCCGGGCCGAACTCCAATCCCGGTAGGGGACCTGTACGGACGCTTCGGCGATTTCGCTCAGAGCGGTCCGGGAGTCGGCGACCGCACCGAACCACAGGCTGTTGGTCGCGCCCACCTGAGCCGGGTCGATGTCGATCTGCGCGACTCGGACGCGTCCGTCGGACTCGGGCAACCGGTACCCCTGCGTGGTGGTCTCGCTCATCCGACATCCGACAACCAGGACCGCGTCGGCCGACGACAGCGCGTTCAGCACCGCGGGCGGACAGCCCAACCCCAGATGACCGAGGTAGAGCGGGTGATCGTTGGGGAACACGTCCTGGCGCCGCCAGGCGGCGTACACACCGGCGTTGAAGCGCTCGGCGACCCGGACCAGCTCCTGACGGGCCCCGCGGGCGCCTCCACCGGCGATGATCACCGGGCGCACGGCCCTGGCCAACCAGTCCGCCAACCGGTCGCGGGCCTCCTCGCCGAGGACGGGCCTGGGGACCACCGCCGGCTCCGGGGGGTCCTGCGGGCCGACCCTTTGTCCGAACAGGTCGCCGGGCACCGCGATGGCGACCGGGCCGGGTCTACCGGTCGTGGCCACCCTGAGCGCCCTGGCGGTGGTCTCCGCGAGCCGGTCCGCCCGGTGCACGGTGGTGGACCACTTGGTGATGGGAGCGTAGAACGCGGTGAGGTCCACCTCCTGGAAGGCCTCCCTGCCCAACCGCTCGGTCTCGGCCTGTCCGAGGAAGACGATCATGGGGGTGGAGTCCTGCATGGCGGTGTGCACGGCCACCGCCAGGTTCGCGGCGCCCGGGCCCCGGGTGGCCGCCGCCACGGCGGGGACACCGGTCAGCTTGGCGTCGGCCTCGGCCATGAAGCCGGCGCCGTTCTCATGCCGGGTGGAGATCAGCCGCATACGGGGATGCTGCTCGATCGCGTCGGTGAGCTCCAGGAAACTCTCGCCGGGGACGGTGTAACACCGGCTGACCCCGGCGGCGGAAAGGACCTCCGCCACCGCGCGCGCGGCTGTGTCGGTGGGTGGTGGGGAGCGGTCGGCGGCTGTGGCCATGAAGGCGGGGTCCCTTCCATCGTCGCAAGGTCCACTCGGCGCGTTCCGGGTACGGCCCTTGTGAGGCGGAGCACACGGAGAAGGCGCATGCGGCCGACTCTGGCAGGCCGTCCCGGACCGGTCAAGGACGGTGGGTGCGGCGCGGCCGGAGGTCTTCGTGGTCTGTGGGCCGACGGCCGCACCGTATGGTCCCCGCCCCTGGCGAAGAGCGCACCCGGAGCCTTCGCTGTGGGGATCGTGGACGACGTCCGGCCGGGGTCAGCCGACACCGAGAGCGCGTAGCGCCGCCGTCGTGGCCGCGGCGACGATGATCACGACGAGGAAGGGCGCACGCAGGATCAGGGCGAGGACGGCGGCGCCCACACCCGCCATCCGGGCGGTGTCCCAGGCCAACGCCGGGCCGTCGCCGCGCAGGGCCTCCACCGCGATCAGCGCGGCCAGCAGCGCGATGGGCACGGCGACCGCGAAGCGGCGTAGCCACGGGTTGTCCAGGAGTCGTCGGGGAGCGGCCAGGCCCGCGTACTTGAGCAGGTAACAGCCCACCGAGGTGGCGATGAGCGCGATCCACAGGGTCACGAGTCCGCCTCCCCTCGCGACGTTCCTCTCGCGGGTTCCGGTGAGGTCGCCCCCGCCCCGTCATCGGGACCGATGAGCGCGATCAGCGCGGCCGAGGCGGCCAACAGCACCGGCACCCCCGGAGGAAGGATCGGTGTGGTGGCCAGGGCCAACCCCGCGCCGAGGAGCGCGATCGACCAGGTACGGAGGCCGCCCGAACGCAGGCGTGGCCACAGCAGACCCAGGAAGATCGCCGGACCGACCGCGTCCAGGCCGAACGCGTCGATGTCGCTCACGCGCTCGGTGGCGAGCGCCCCGACCAGGGTCGTGGTCACCCAGAAACCACCCAACACCACGTAGGTCGTCACGAACGCGGTGCGCGCGGACTCCCGGTCGGGCTGGGCGAGCGTCGCCGCCGTGGTCTCGTCGATCACGCCGTGCGCGGCCAGGGCCCGCCGGGCACCCCTCCACCCCAGCAGGTCCGCCAGACGCAGCCCGTACAGGGTGTTGCGGGCGCCCAGGAGCAGCGCGCCCATGGCTCCCGCGACCAGGTTGCCCCCGCCCGCGACCACGCCCACCAAGGCGAACTGCGACGCTCCGGTGAACATGAACATGCTGAGGAAGACGGACTGTGCCGGGGACAGCCCGGCGGCCACGGCCGCGGTGCCGAAGGCCAGACCGGCGACGCCCACGGCGACGCCGATCCCCATGCCGTCGCGCACCGCGGGAGAGCGAAGGGCGGAGAAGGGTTTCACGTGTTCGAGTCTATGGAGGCCGTCGGTGCGGAACCGTCCCTCCGTGGTGTGACGTCGCAGTTCACAGGGGTCGACGGACGGGCTCCTCCGTCGCGGCACTAACCTTCGTCCATGACCACGACCGAGATCCGCCTGGCACGCGACGAGCGGGACCGTGCCGCAGTTTTCGTCATCCGGGGAGCGGTGTTCGTCGCCGAGCAGCAGGTGCCGGTGGAGGAGGAGTGGGACTCCCGTGACACCACCGCCGACCACTTCCTGGCCCTGGTCGACGGTGTGCCCGTGGGCACGGTCCGTCTGGTGGACCTGGGCGGTGGCACGGGTCTTCTCGGCCGTCTCGCGGTCCTGCCCCAGGGGCGCGGGAACGGCACCGGGATCGCGCTGGTGCGCGCGGTGGAGGAGCGGGCCCGGCGACGCGGGCTGGACACGGTGGAGCTGCACGCCCAGACCCACGCCCTGGGCTTCTACACACGTTTGGGCTACACCGCCCACGGCGAGGAGTTCCTGGACGCCGGGATCCCGCACATGCACATGGTGCGCGAACTGGGTTGACGACAACGGGGTGTTCCTCGTCTCGCCGCCCTGTGACGGGGCAGGCAGGTCCGTGCCAGGTGAGGTCCGACCGTTACCGAGTAGGATTCGGTTTTGGCGGTGGCGCTCCCGGCCACCCATGTACACACCGATCCGACGAGGAACACATGACGGTCAACACGCAGCCGGTGGCCGAGCGCCCCGATCGCAGCTTCTTCGGTCTACCGGTGGTCGAGCAGGCTCAGATCCCCCCCGAGCTCCGCTCTCTCGTGGCCCGTGTCCACGACCTGATCGACGCCGTCGCCAACACCGAGGCCGACACCGACACCCTCGCCGAAGCCGCCGCCACGGTCGAGGCCGTCACCGGCGAACTGAACGTCGCACGCCGCCAGATCGGCACGATGGTCCAGCGGGGTCTGCGGAGCGGGGACTCCGAGTACGGCACCATCACCAACATCGTCGCCGGCGACACCAACCCCGCGGCTCCTCCGCTCGTCCTGGAGCGCACCCCCGAGGGACTGCGCGGCGAGGTCACCCTCAACACCATCTACCAGGGACCCCCCGGGCTGGTCCACGGAGGCTGGATCGCGGCCCTGCTCGACCAGGCGGTCGGCAGTGTCTCCGGTATCGAGGTCGGGCCCGGCCTCACCGCCAAGCTGGAGGTGGACTACATCAGCCCCACACCGCTGTTCACCCCGCTGGAGATCACCTCGTGGGTGGAGAAGGTGGAGGGCCGCAAGGTCTTCGTCTCCGGCCAGATCCAGGCACACGGGAAGGTCACCGCCAAGGCGGACGGCATCATGGTCCTTGTCAGGCTCCCCGAGAGCTAGAGCCCGGCCTTCGGGCTCTGCGTACCCCGGGCGCCCGAAGGACCGTGCTCGGCCAAGGCCCGGCCGGCGGGACCGCGGGCCTTGGCGGCCACCGCACCGGGAGGGCCCGTCCGCTCAGGGACACACCAGGTCGACCCACACCAGGCGGTGGTCGGAACTGGGAAAGGGACGCTCCCCGGTCAGGCGGTACAGGGGGTCGTCCACGGTCGGCCAGAACACCCCCGAGGACCGGGGCACGAGGTCCCGTGAGGGCAGCACGTAGTCCACACGCAGATTTCCGGGGCCGGGCTCGTCGACGAAGTCGGCGCTGTCCATGCCCGGGTCGCCCCGGTGCCGCTCGTCGGCGCCTCCCTGGCGCCGTGCCGCGCCACGACCACCCTGACTCGACGGACGCACGTCGATGATCCGGGGGTGCTCCAGGAGCCGGATGATGGCCTTGGGGTGCGCGTCGCCGTCCCGGGGGTCGGCGTTCAGGTCTCCGGCGATGACGAAGGGAACGTCCGCGGGAAGACCGCCGTACCCTCCCTGGTCGTCGTAGATGTAGGAACCCGCCCCCGGAGTGACGTAGTCGGCCCAGAAACGGATCTCGTCGTGGTTGCGCAGCACGTTGCGCCGCTCGGGCCCGTCGAAGGCCGGAGGGGTGGGGTGGGCGGCCAACAAGTGGACCCGGCGGCCCCGCCCGAGGTCGAGGGGCAGATCCCAGTGGCTCTTGGAGGACAACCTCAACACGGCGAGGGCCTCGGGGGAGTGGAAGGGGCCTCCGGTCTCGGGGTCGGTGGGCAGGAGCGCACCGGGCATGTCCGCCCAACGAAAGGTCCGGAAGGTGCGCACCCGCTCGGTGTCGATCGGATACATGGAGTACACGACCATCCCGTACTGGCCGGGGAAGAGCCCGTAGCCGAGGGCGTCGGCGGCGTAGGCGGGGCTTCCCGGCTCGGTCACGGCCTCACCGTCGCCGTCGAGGTCCACCCCCGAGGCCACACCGGTGTTGACCGGCGCGGTGTACACGTACGGGTACTCGATGGCCTCGGCCCCCCGTCGTCCCACGGACAGGTAGTTGTCCTGGAACAGCCGGGGGCCGGTCTCCGCCTCGTCGTGGTCGAACTCGTTGATCAGCAGGACATGGGGCCGTACGCGTTGGATGATCTCGGCGATGTTGCTCGCCTGCTCGCTTCCGGGAACGGCCAGCTCCTCCACGAGCATCCCCGCCCGGGGACGGGACAACGCCGCGTTGAACGTGGCGAACCGCACCCCGGGCGGTTCCACGGGCCCGGGGACCACCGACGACACGCCGTCGGGGACGGGGGTCACGACCGACGGGGAGGAGACGAGCACGAGGGTGGAGGTGGAGGCCACCAAGGGCGGGCGTGGGAGCGGACACATAGGGGCATCCTCGTTCGTGGGGCACGCCTGTGCGTGCCCGGTCCTCCGACCGTCACAGTGTCGGCAGGTATCTTTCCAGCTCGTAGGGGGTGACCTGGCGGCGGTAGGACTTCCACTCCGCCTTCTTGTTGCGCAGGAAGAACTCGAAGACGTGTTCGCCGAGGGCTCCCGCGACCAGTTCGCTGTTCTCCATGAGCCGCAGTGCCTCGTCCAGGCTCTGGGGGAGGGGCCTTATACCCAGCGCACGGCGTTCGACGTCGGTCAGCGCCCACACGTCGTCCTCCGCGCCCGGAGGCAGTTCGTAGTCCTCCTCGATCCCCTTCAGCCCCGCGGCCAGGACCACGGCGTAGGCCAGGTAGGGATTGCAGGCGGTGTCCAGCGAACGGAGCTCGATCCTGCTGGAATTGGACTTCCCGGGCTTGTACATCGGCACGCGGACCAGTGCCGAGCGGTTGTTGTGCCCCCAACAGATGTAGGCGGGGGCCTCACCGCCCATACCGGCGGAGGCCGTCGGGTCGTCCCACAGGCGCTTGTAGGAGTTGACCCACTGGTTGGTCACGGCCGTGATCTCGTCGGCGTGCCGCAGCAGACCCGCTATGAAACCGCGGCCCACCTTGGACAACTGGAAGTCCGCACCCGGCTCGTAGAAGGCGTTCCGATCGCCTTCGAACAGTGACAGGTGCGTGTGCATGCCCGAGCCCGGGTACTGCGTGAACGGTTTGGGCATGAACGTCGCGTACACACCCTGCTCCATCGCCACCTCCTTCATCACGAGCCTGAAGGTCATGATGTTGTCGGCGGTGGTCAGCGCGTCGGCGTAGCGCAGGTCGATCTCCTGCTGTCCGGGCCCGGCCTCGTGGTGGCTGTACTCCACGGAGATGCCCATGGCCTCCAGCATGTTGATGGCGTTGCGCCGGAAGTCGTGTGCGCTGTTGTGGGGGGTGTGGTCGAAGTAGCCGCCCAGGTCGTTGGGTTCGGGCTGCTCACCCGGTTCGGGCATCTTCTCCAGCAGGTAGAACTCGATCTCGGGGTGGGTGTAGAACGTGAACCCCAGGTCGGAGGCCTTACCGAGTTGGCGCTTGAGCACGTGACGCGGATCGGCCGGGGACGGAGAGCCGTCCGGCATGAGGATGTCGCAGTACATGCGGGCGGTGCCGTGCGGCTCGTTGCGCCAGGGCAGGACCTGGAAGGTGGAGGGGTCGGGCTGGGCCAGCATGTCGGCCTCGTAGACGCGGGCGAACCCCTCGATGGACGAGCCGTCGAACCCGATGCCCTCGGTGAAGGCGGCCTCCAGCTCCGCGGGGGCGACGGCCACGGACTTGAGGTAGCCGAGCACGTCGGTGAACCACAGCCTCACGAACCGGATGTCGCGCTCCTCCAACGTACGGAGCACGAATTCCTGCTGTCGATTCAAGGTCAGCCTTCCTTACCGCCGGTCGGTCCCGCCCCTCCCACCGTACGCGGAACCAGGCCGGACACGGTCTTTCGGGGCCAGTCTGCCCCG
>CALGOD010000182.1 GCA_937957845.1 uncultured Nocardiopsis sp. | reverse complement strand
GAGTACCAGCGCGAGGACTCCGGCCGCCGCGACGGCGATCTGCCAGCCCCACAGGGGGACTCCGAGGAGGACGATGTCCTCCGCCGCGACTGGGGGGAGTGTGTTCGCGGCCGGTGCCGCGGAGGCCGGGGAAACAGACATACGACAGACTGTAGTACATCGTTCCGCGTGCCGGTGACCGGCTCCACCTGCACCGACGGCGGCACCGTGCGACGGGTGGAAGGGAGCGCCCCGAGGGGCGCTCCCTTGGTGGACGCTAGTCCTGGTAGTTGGAGATGCACTGGCTGAGCAGGTTCAGGTCCAGGCCGAGGTTGATCAGGCCGACGGCGCTCTGCTCCTTTACACACGCCTGGTAGGTGTCGCCGCCACCTCCGGCGGCGGCGGGTCCGGCGCCCAGGCCGAGCACGCCGGCGGTGAACAGGGCGGTCATCATCAGCTTCGCAGTGGTGCGCATCGCTCCCCCATCGAGTGCGAGTAGTCGTAGAGGTCGGCCGACCCATCAGGACAGATAACCATTTGTGGTCTCCTAGAAACACACAGTGACTATCTGGTTTTTTGTTGGCCCTGAAAAGGGGGGCGAAAGCGTCAGAAAGGGATGTTCTCTCAGGTCAGAGCATGATGTCAGTGCTCACGGGGGACGTCTCGCCAGGACACGGAGGGGGAATTCCTCCGCCCGTCCTCGCCGTGTCGGGCCGAGGTGCGCGTGGAACCCGCACTGGCCGCGATCACGCACACGACCGCGAGCCACTGCCACGGGGTGAGCAGTTCACCCAGCAGGACCAGTCCCACAAGGGCCGCCGCGGCGGGCTGCAGGCTCATCAGCACACCGAACACCCGGGGCGGCATCCGACGCAGCGCGTTCAGTTCCAGGGTGTAGGGCACCACCGAGGACAGCACCCCCACCACCAGGCCGAACAGCAGCAGGCGCCAGTCCAGCAGGGCGGTGCCGCCCTCGGCGACGCCCATGGGGGCCATGATCACCACGCCGACCACGCTGGCGATCGCCAGTCCCGAAGAGCCGCTGAACCGACGACCCGTCGCCGCGCTGAGCAGGATGTAGCCCGCCCACGCCGCCGCGGCGAGCACGGCGAAGACGATGCCCAGGGGATCCATCGAGCCCGATTCCAGCCCCAGGGCGACCACGCCCAGGCCGGCCAGGGCGGCCCACAACAGGTCGATCCGGCGACGCGAGCCCAGGATCGCGATGGCCAGGGGGCCCAGGTACTCGATGGTGACGGCGATGCCCAGCGGGATGCGCGCGAAAGCCTGGTAGATGAAGAAGTTCATCAGTGCCAGTGCGACGCCGTAGCCGAGCACCACCAGCCAGTCGGAGCGTGAGCGGGCCCGCAGCGCCGGGCGTGCCACCAGGACCAGGAGCACCGCCGAGGTCACCAGTCTCAACCACACGACGGCCGCGGGGGGAAGGGACTCGAACAGACCCTTGGCCACGCCGGCGCCGGTCTGTACCGAGACGATTCCCACGAGCACCAGCCAGACCGGTGGTACCGCCTCCACCGCACGGAGCGGGGACCGTGATGACCTGCCGTGCTCCGAGATGCCCATGGGAAATCATCCTATGTTTTCCGGGGCCTTCTCCGCCTCCCCGGTCCCCTCGGTGACCACCCGCGCTGCTCGGCCGCCGCGTACACGCCGAGGACCCCCGACGGAGTCCGGCGGCGGGGCGAGGGCCGCGACCAGCAGCAGCGACCAGGCCGCCATCACCACCAGTGGTTGCAGCAGGGTCATGACCAGCCCGTAGACCGTTCTCTCCGCCTGATCGGTGAGGATCTGTAGTGCGATCCACAGGTAGGGCAACCCCGCCGCGACGAGGTTCGTCGTCAGCGCGGCCCACACCAGCCCCGGACGTGCCGGCCGCCGCCACACCAACAGGACGCCGCCCACCACGAGCAGGGACAACGGTGGCCCCAGCTGCCGGACCGCGATGAACCAGGGCACTCCGATCGCTTCCATGCGCGGGACTCTATCCCTTCGCTCACGTTTCCCGGCGAATATGCGCGAAATGGTTCAGGTGGTGTGAAATGGTTCGGGGTCGTGGGTCCCCACGTCCCCCACCCGTAGCCCGCTGGAGTCCCTCGCATGTCCCGACGCCGCCGTGCCGCCAGTGCCCACGAACGGTACGTTCCCCGCTGGCCGATCATCGCAGGAGCCCTGGCGCTGCTGTTGGCCGTGGTCGTCGGCGGTTACGCCGCCGGTCTGCTCACGGACCACGGAGACGCACGGCCCGAGGGTGCGGACTTCGTGGTCTCGGGGATCCTCGTCCAGCCCTCCGGCGCCCCCGAACAGGCCGAGGAGACCGAGGAGGAAGAAGAGCCCGAGGTCCAGGAGGAGACCCACCCGGCGGGCCTGGACCCCGAGCTCGTCTATGTTCTGCAGAACACGCACGGCGACCGCGTCATCGACGTGGCGGGGGGGTCCACGGCCAACGGCGCCCACGTACACCTGTGGGACCGGCACGACCAGGACAACCAACAGTGGCGGTTCATCCCTCTGGACGGGGGATTCTACGAGGTCGAGGGCGTGGGCAGCGGCAAACTCCTGGAGATCCCCGAGGACCCCGAGGCCGGGCCCGGCGCGGCGATGCTCACCCGTACGGGGGCGCCCAACCAGCACTGGACGGTGATCGAGGTCGGCCCCGGCGTGGTCCGCCTGGTCAACCGGGCCACCGGTCAGGCGCTGGAGGGGCAGGGCGGCGCACCGGACAACGGCACCCTCGTCGCCCAGGCGCCGGACGAGGGGCACGCCCACCAGCAGTGGCGGCTGTTGCCCATCGGCTGAACCCGGTGGAGGTCGACGCGGGAGACCGTCAGTCCCAGCGGAAGAAGCGACTGGCCAGAAGGCCGCCGACGAGGGTCCACACGGCCAGGACCGCGAACGCGCCCGGACCGGGGAGGGAACCGTCGGCCAGGACCGCGCGCAGCCCCGAGCTGAGCGCCGTGATCGGCAGCACCGAGACGGCCTGTTCCATCGGGGCGGGGAAGCTGCTGGTCGGGAACAGTACCCCGCCCAGGCCCAACATCAGCACGTACACCAGGTTGGCTCCGGCCAGGGTCGCCTCGGCGCGCAGCGTGCCCGCCATCAACAGGGCCAACGAGCTGAACGCGGCGGTCGCCAGCAGCACCAGCGTGACCGCCGCCGACACGCCGACGGGTGTCAGTGAGGGGGACCAGCCCAAGGCCAGCGCGACCACGCACAGCAGGGTCGCCTGGATCGCCTGCACACCCAGTACCGCCAGGGTCTTGGCGGCCAACAGGCCGAACCGGGACAACGGCGTCGCCCCCA
>CALGOD010000181.1 GCA_937957845.1 uncultured Nocardiopsis sp. | reverse complement strand
GGGCGGCGCTCTCCGACAGCACGCCCAACACTCCGCCCGCCACCCCGCCGACCACCGCGCAGGCGGCGATCACCGCCAGCGGAACCCATGCGGGGCGCACCGCTCCCCGGAAGCGGCGGGCGATCCACCACGCGACGGCGGCCAGGCCCAGCACCGAGCTGACGTACATCAGCACGTTGTAGAGCATGTGCGACCCCACCACGGGGGTGTTCAGCACCGGCAGGAGGTGTACTCCCGCCCCGCCCGGGTGGGTGAACGCGTCCCACACCATGTGGGTGAGCGCGCCCACCGCGAGCGCCGCCGCGCCCCACGCCACTCCTCTCGCGCTCGGTGCGGGCGGTGGTCCCGCCTCGTGGCCGACCAGGGCGGCCAAGGGTGCGCGCAGCGCGTACGTCCAGCAGGCCCACACCACCGCGCCCAGGGCCACGACCACCGGCAACCCCAGGGGGAAGTGGGTGAGGGAGGCGCCCACCGGAAGCGGTAGGTAGTAGGGCAGGTCGGGGACCATCGCGCCCACCACCAGCGCACTGGTCGGCAGTCGGGTGCGGGTCAGCGGTAGAACCGCCGCGGCGTGGGCCGGAGTGAAGGGCAATGGAGGGGCCGTCCCCGCTCAGTCCTCGCTCGTCTGAAGCTTCTGGTAGAAGGCGAGCGACCCGCCGTTGATCATGTACGCCTCGTACGGGCTGACGGTGTCCTCCGCCGAGTCCACCCACGCCACTCCGCCATCTTGCGCGTAGCAGAGGAAGTCCGCAGGGTCCTCGGCTCCGGGCACCATCACGACCACGTCGTCGGTGTCGCAGAACACCGCCTCCGCTTCGGAGTAGTGCCGCAGCCAGTCCTCCAGGAACTCGCGGGTCACCGGCATCTCGGGGTACTCGAACGAGAACTCCACCCCGCCCGCGACCTCCTCGGAGGTCACCGGGAATTCGAGGTCGACTCCGCCGTAGGTGAGCGTGCACACGGTGGACAGGTCCTCAGGGCACTCGGCCACGGCGTCGGGATCGACCCCGCCCGCGATCCCCGACACGTCCGACAGCAGGTGCCATGCGGCGCGCTCATGCACCGGCGTCGACTCGTCGGGTTGGGCCGGCAGGCCGGACAGGTCCGCCTCCGGCGGGTCGGCGGGGACCTCGCCCTCCACGAGCAGCGCGGACAGGTCCTCCTGGGAGGCCTCGCCCAGATCTCCTCGTGTGGTGTCACCCGGCTCCTCGGCGGTGTCGCCGGAGCAGGCGGTCGCCGCCAGGGCGAGGGCGGCCGTCAGGGGGAGGAGGAACTTCCACGGGCGCAGGGGCATCGTCGGGTTTCCTTCTTGGTCGTCGTCGGAGAAAGGGGACAGGACGTCGTTCCGGAGGGGTGTGATGCTCCTGGGGCCGGAGCGGTTCCCGATTCCTGCACGCAGTGTGGCGGTGTGGTGACCGCACCTCGCTTCTCCCTGGTGGCAGTGCCGCTGGTGGCGCTGGCAACGTGCTCCAGTGCCGCCAGGAGCACTGTCGCGGGGAATTGAGCCGGAGCCGCACCGTCCGCACGCACCCGGCGATCACCGGCCCCGAACAGCGGGAATTCTTGAACACAACGGTCTCAGGGAACCCATTCGCTCCTCAACCCTCCCAGGTCACACCAGCATCAGACGTCCCTCATTCCGCCCTCCCATCGTCGTTGCCGAGGCAACGACAATACGCACGTCCGTTGCGGTCGATTTTCCACTGTGGTCGAATCTTGGGGGATTTCCATATTCGATAGAGCAAGCCACGAGAAAGGCCACGAGTGAACGTATATCCCGCATGGTGGATGAGCCCGGTGAACGCCCTGCTCACCCCCTGGGAGAAAGTGTCCGGGACCGCGGAGGAGGCCTTCGACGCCGCGCTGCGAGCCGCCTCCTCCCGCAGCGGCCTCGCCTGGCCGTCCGACGAGCCGTTCCTGTCCGACATGCGGGTGCTCAGCGACGCCTGGAACGCGGTGCCCGGCCTCACCCCGATCGGCGGGATGAGCCTCCGGAGCGAGATCCGGCGACGGTTGGAGACGCGACTGCGCATGCTCCACCTGCTCGACGCCCACCCGGAGGTCGCCGACGAGCCCCTCGACCGGCCGGTGTTCATCACCGGCCTGCCCAGGACCGGCACGACGTTCGGCCACGGGCTCCTCGCCCAGCACGTGCGAGGCCGCGCCCCCCTGCTGTGGGAACTGCTGAACCCGGTCCCCGACACCGGTAAACCCGAGGAGCGCACCGTGAGCAGGCGCGAACGCCTCGGCTCGGTGCGGACGATGGTCCGGGGCATGGACGCCATGGCTCCGGGGTTCCAGACGATCCACCCCATGCACCCGCTCGAACCGGAGGAGTGCGTCTTCCTCCTGCCGCACGGGATGGCCAACCACGTCCGTGCCTCCGTCCCCGGCTACCGCGCTTGGGTCGAGCGGCGCGACGCCACCCCCGACTACGTCTACCTCAAGCAGCAGCTCCAGGCATTGCAGTGGAAGCGGCCCGCACGCCGCTGGGTGCTCAAGTCGCCGCTGCACCTGCCCAACCTGGACGTCCTGCTGAAGGTCTTCCCCGACGCGGTGATCGTCCTGACCGACCGCGACCCGGCGCGGGCGATGGCGTCGTGGGCGAGCCTGACCGAGGCGGGCAGGCGCCTGCACAGCAGTGAGGTGGACCCCCGGCGGATCGGCCGCGAGTGGGTGGAGATCTGGGCGCGGGCCGCCGAGCGCGCCCGTCGGGTACGCCGCGAGCACGGCTCCGAGCACTTCCTCGACCTGCCCTACGAGGAGCTGACGGCTGACCCGGTCGGATCGGCCGAGCGGGTCTGGGGGCGTCTCGGCGAGGACTTCGACGCCGACACACGCGCCCGCACGCTCGCCTACACCCGTAGGGACCGACGCAAGAACCCCGGCGGCCACCGGTACAGCCTGGAGCGCTACGGGCTCACCGCCGAGGAGGTGCACGCGGCCTTCGGCCCCGACCTGACCGGGGTGCAGGCCGCCCGCGACTCATACACAGGCGAGACCGCGCGTGTCGTCCGTGCCGATGGGACGGAAGCCTCTGGTTCCTGACGGGCCCTCCTTCGGGCCTGACACCCCGTCGATGACCTGGAACGTCGTTCCACTCGCCCCACACTGCCAAGTCCCACCCGCCCCCTTTTCCCCCCCCGACCCGCCCGAAGATGAGCACATCGGCCTGGGGGGTCAGGAGCAGTTCGGCGGCCCGGCGGACAGGTTCGAGATTCAACTCCAGCTCCTTCAGGGCCGCGGCGGTCGCCCGGCCCACCGCCGGATGGACGGCCAGGACCATGAGGTCCGTCGGCGTGTCCACATCAAAGTTGAGCCCCAGGCTCCGGGGGAGGGGCCGGTAGGGGAGCCCGGCCTCCACCAGGGCTTGGGCCAAGAGGTTGTCCAGGGGCGGCAGGGGCGCACTGAGGGCCCGGACCGCCGGGGTGAAGGCGACCACGTCCGCGGAGTGGTAGTTGTTGGCCGCCGCTAGCGCCTCGGCCCGCTGGAGGAGGCTGACGATCCGCCCGATCTCCATGGGGCTGGCCAGAGGGGCGGCGCCGCCCCCCATGTAGAGCACCCGCTCCAGCTCGTAGTGCCGGATGACCGCCTGCAGGCAGAGGCCGAAGTGAAAGGAGTGGCTCTGGGTGAAGTAGATGTGGGCCCCCAGGGCTTCGGCCTTGCGGGCCAGGTCCTCCCGATCGGTAACCAGAACGATGGGATCAAGGGCCTGGATCCGGCGGGCCTGGGCCACCCGGTCCAAGACAATGCCTTCCCGGACCTGCCGGAGCATCTGCTCCGGCAGGCTGGTGGCCGCTCCTCCTTCGAAGATCACGAGCGCGACCGTCGGCGTGGAAGACCCTCTCATGTCAGGCCAGTACGTCCTTGGGAAGTCAGGTGAAGGGCTAGACGACGGGTTCGATCAACCCGTAACCCTGGTCCCGGCGGCGGTAGACCACGTTGATGTTCCCGGTCTCGGCGTTGGCGAAGACGAAGAAGTCGTGGCCCAGCATCTCCATCTGCATAATGGCCTCGTCGACGGCCATGGGCCGCATGACGAACCGCTTGGTCCGGACCACCTGGTCCTCCGGCTCCTCCGCCCCGGCGGCCGGCGCCGCGGCGCCGTCGGCCGAGGCCCGAGGGCTTTGCACCCGCTTCTGAATGCGGGTCCGGTACTTCTCGAACTGGCGCTCGATGCGGGCCACGGCCTCGTCGATGGAAGCGTGCATCTCGGGGCGCTTCCCCTCGCCCCGCAGGATGAGCCCGCCCACCCGCAGGGTCACCTCAGCGATCTGGGTCTCGTTCTCGGAACGGAGGGTCACCTCGGCCAGAACCGACTGAGGGTTTTCGAAGAACCGGCTCAGCTTGCTGACCTTCTTCTGGGCGTACTCCTTGGCGATGGGGGGCACCGTCTCGCCGATGGCAAAACGCGTTTCGTGGATCGTCAATTGAAAGTCGAA
>CALGOD010000180.1 GCA_937957845.1 uncultured Nocardiopsis sp. | reverse complement strand
GTCCCCGACCGACGCTCACGGATCCCCGCCACCACGGCGGGCAGTGCCGAGTGCAGGTCGGCCACCACCACCGGCATGCCGTCCACACCCTCGGCCGAACGCAGGGTCCGGTGGTGGGGGGACCCCTGCTCGTCGGCGCCCAGCACGGTCGCCTGTAGCGGCGTGTACCGAGCCTTGACCAGGTGTCCGGGGGCCTTGCGGTCGGCGGGCAACCGGTCCGGTACGGCCACGACCAGCGCGTACCCGCCCGTGCCCAGGCCAAGGTCCAACGCCCCGGTGTTGAGCAGGACCTCGTCGCCCACCTGGGGGGAGCCGACCAGGTCGGTGTAGGCCAGCGCCCGACACGTCGTCTCCGGCGCCGGACCGCCGGTGTCCGGGGCGGTTCCGGCGGGGGGCGCGACCGCCACCGAGCACAGCACGACCCCCGGCCAG
This sequence comes from uncultured Nocardiopsis sp., assembly GCA_937957845.1. Classification (GTDB taxonomy): domain Bacteria; phylum Actinomycetota; class Actinomycetes; order Streptosporangiales; family Streptosporangiaceae; genus Nocardiopsis. Next base: position 2,558 of record CALGOD010000180.1, on the reverse strand, counting down.
GAGGGGAGGATCTGACGGACTTCTCCACGGCGCCACCGGATCATGTCGAGCACGGTACCGTCGTTGCTGAACCGGTGACGGGGCGACACACCAGAGCGCCCGGGCCGGTCCATCCACCACGGCCGAGAAGGGTGCGGGCGATGTCGCGCAGGAAGACGGAACGACAGCTGAACCTCGTCATCTGCCTGTTGTCCACACGTCGCCACCTGACCGCTCAGGAGATCAGGCGGACGGTGTACGGCTATGCCGAGGCCGAGACCGAATCCGCTTTCAAGCGGATGTTCGAGCGGGACAAGCGCGAGCTGCGTGACAGCGGTATCCCCATCCAGGTCGGTACCGGTGACGCCATCAGCGGTGAGGAGGGTTACCGCATCTCACGTGCGGACTACGAGCTGCCCGAGCTCCAGCTCCTCCCGGCCGAGGCCCTCATCCTGGGATTGGCCGCCCGTGCCTGGCGGCACGCCTCCCTGGGCGAGGCCGCGGCCGACGCGCTGTTCAAGCTCCGCTCCGCCGGTGTCCCGGTCGACGATGAGGCGGCCCCGGCCCTCACCCCGGCCATGCGCACGGACGAGCCCTCCTTCGGGCCCGTGTGGCAGGCGGTGCGAGACCGACGCCCCGTATCCTTCGAGTACCGCAAGCCCGGGCAGACCAAGGCCGAGACGCGGGAGGTCGAACCCTGGGGCATCGTCAACCTGCGTGGGCACTGGTACATGGTCGGCCACGACCGCCACCGCCAGGCCCGCAGGGTCTTTCGTCTCGGCCGTGTCCGTGGGGAGGTGACGATCCTGCGGGGTGGCCCCGACGTCGTCGTCCCCGAGGGCGTCGACCTTCGCTCGGTGGTCGCCGGACAGAAGGCCGAACCCGAGCGCACCGCCCTGCTGCGGGTACGCACCGACTCCGCGTACGCCCTGCGCCGCACCGCCCTGCGAGTGGTACCGGGGGAGCGCGACGACTCCGGGGGCGGCTGGGACACCCTCAGCTGTCCCTACGCCGACACCTCCGAACTCGTGCGGAACGTGGCCTCCTTCGGCTCCCGGGCGGTCATCGTCGAACCCGCCGAGGCCCGCGAGGCGATGGTCGCTCACCTGACCGTGCCCGCCGAGACCGCGCCCGCCGAAGGTGTCTTCGACGGTCCCGCCGTCGCCGAGCACTCCGAACCCCCCGCACGCGGCCCGCGTTCGGCCGACCAACTACGCCGCCTGCTCATGCTCGTGCCCTACGCGTTGGGTCAGGACGTACGCGTGCCCGAGGTGGCCCGGCACTTCGGGCTCAGCGAGAAGCAGGTGGTGGCCGACCTCAGCCTGTTGTGGATGTGCGGTCTTCCCGGATACACACCCGGCGACCTGATCGACGTCGACCTCGACGCGGCCAAGGAGACGGGCGAGATCATCATCGGCAACGCCGACACCCTCGCTCAACCGCTGCACCTGACCGCGGACGAGGCGGCCAGCCTGATCGTGGGACTGTCCCTGCTGGAGGCGCTGCCCGAGACCGAGGGGTTGGAGGTCGGCGCACTCAAGAGGGTGGGCGAGAAGCTGCGCACCGCCGCCGGGGCGGCCCTGGGCTCCCTGGCCGACTCGGTCCAGGTGCGCGTGGAGGGCGACGAACAGATCGACCGGATCCGGCGCCGCTGCGCCGACGCCCTGGAGTCGGGCCAGCGGCTGCACCTGCGTTACCTGTCGGGTTACCTGGACCAGGTCACCGAACGTGATGTGGACCCCATGGGCCTGGTGGTCCAGGACGGTTACCCCTTCCTGGAGGGCTACTGCCACCTGCGTCGTGACGTGCGCCTGTTCCGCCTGGACCGGGTCCTGGAACTGACCGTGTTGCCCTATGCCGCCCAGGTGCCCGAGGGTGTGGGCCGTCGTGACCTGTCCGGTGGTGTGCTCCAGCGCTCGGGCCTGGACACCGAGGTCACCCTGGAACTGGAGCCGACCGCCCGTTGGGTGACCGAGGACTACGTGTGCGAATCGGTGGCCGACCTGCCCGGCGGAAGGGTCCGCGCCACCCTGCGAACTCCCGCCCCCGCCTGGGTGGTGAGGCTCGCGTTGCGTCTGGGGTCACGGGGGCGCGTGGTGGCTCCGCCAGAACTCGCCGAGGAGGTTCGGACGGAGGCGAGGCGGACCCTGGAGCACTACCGGACGCCTGGAACCTCGTGAGATCCGCCGAAGGCACGTCGGCGCCCGGTGAGGGTCGGACGTTTCCCCTGGGGCGAAGTGGAGATCATGTCGGAAGCGCTAGGGTTGGAGGGTGATCGTCCTCGCTGTCCTGTTCGGTGCGGTCGTGGCCGGACTCATCGTCATCGGCCCGCTGGTACTGCGCACGCGTCGTGCCGCGGGTGTGCTGTCGACAACGGCGGCACGGGCCTTGGAGAAGTACCGGGTGAGTGGCTCGGGCCCGCGGGAGAGCATCGACCGAAGTGGTGCGGGGGCATGATGGACCCGCGTCCGAATGCGCGTACCATCGAAGGCGCTTGGTCGCGCCCCACAGAGAGGTAGAACCATGGGACCGTTCAACGGACCTACCATCGCCATTCTGGTGATCTTGGCCATTCTCCT